>JBEAXD010000005.1:0-9185 GCA_041159995.1 Actinomycetota bacterium
GACGTGGCGGGACGCCGTGTTCTTCGAGTGGGACTTCCGGGACCCGGTCGGCCGCACGCCGGAGCGCCTGCTCGGCGTCCCGTTCGACCGCAGCGGCATGGCGGTGATCCGCGACGCGCACGGGAAGTACGTGCACTTCGCGGGGTTGCCGGCGCTGTTCTTCGATCTCGACGAGGACCCGCACGAGATGGTCGACCGGGCCGGCGACCCCGCCTACGCGGCCCGCATCCTCGAGTACGCGCAGGCGATGGTGACCTGGCGACTCGAACACGCGGACCGCACCCTCACGGGCCTCTTCGTGTGCCCGATGGGGGTCGTCGACGCTCGCTCGCCCGGTCCTCGGCCCTGACCCGACCCCCCACGCGGGCCGGCGGTTCGGCACGGTTCGCGGGGTTCGCCCGAGCGTGACCCGCGTCACATCTGGGTCCGCATGCGTCCTCTGTACCCGGCCCCGCAGACCCGCACGGGGCCGCGCCCTCCCGAGTTATCCACAGGGCTGAACGTCCCGAACCGACCTAACAGATACTGGGATCCAGCAGGCGGATTGTCGCACCGCGTCGTTATGGTCCCCCCGGGCGTGAGCGACCCCCGGCACCCGTCGGGCGGCAGCGAGTGACCCCCTTCCCCGAACCCGGACGTGCTCGACGCGCGTCCGGAACCCGGGGGAGGAGCCGGCGGCGCCGACGGGCGTCGCCCCCGAAGGAGAGACCACCGACCATGAACGTCCGCTTCGTTCCGAGCGATGCCGGCGAGGTCCTCGGGGACAGCCCCGAGGTGCTCGACGGTCAGAGCCCCGAGCAGGCGATCGAGTCCCGACTCGATCACCCGCATGAGGTGCGGCCGATCGCCGCTGCACCGACTTCCCTCCGTTCCACCTCGGCGCGCGTCCCCCGGCGCAGCGCCCGCCGGTCGATCGCCAGCCGCCTCCGCGGTATGCGCCTCCCGGCTCCCCACCGCCGTGGCGTCTCGGCGGTCGCAGTCTCCGGGCTGCTCCTGGTCGGCCTCCTCGGCACGGCCACGGCGGCGGCCCTCATGGCACCCCGCAGCGAGCGGGTGCTCCCCCCGTCGGCCTTCCGCGGCGACCGGCTCTCGCGGGTCGAGGCCGCAGCCCGGGCCTGGCGCGACGCCGAGATCGCCCGGGCGGTCATCGAGGCCGCGGCGGCGCGTCTCGACGCCGAGCAGGCGGCCTGGGAACGCGCCCGTGCCGAGGCAGCCCTGCTCGCCACCGCCGGTCGCACCGGGGTCGACTGGGACGGGATCGCCGAGTGCGAGACCGGCGGCAACTGGCGGATGCAGGGGCCGCGGTTCTCGGGCGGCGTCGGCTTCTACAACGGCACCTGGAACGCGTTCGGCGGTCGACAGTTCGCCCCGAACGCGGGCCTGGCCACCCGGGAGCAGCAGATCGTGATCGCCGAGCGCGTCCACGACGAGTTCGGTCTCTCGGGTTGGGGCTGCAAGGCCTACGGCTGAGCCCGGCGCACGTTCGGACATGACGCAGGGGCGTCCGGCTCGAGCCGGGCGCCCCTCGTCGTGAGCGGCCGCTTCGTCCGCTCACGGGTCCCACCCGTACCGTGCCCGACATGACGGCGGCCCCCGATTTCGAACTCGGCGCGTTCAGCGACGTCGGTCCGTGGTCGGTCGACCCGGCGGCGATGCCCTGGCTCGGCGAGGTGGGCCGCCTGCGGGCCGAGGTCCGCCGCGAGATCCCCCGGGCGCTCGCCCGCCCCCGCGTGCCACCGGTCGGTCGTCTGCTGCGGATCGTCGGGGCGATCGGTGCGGTGCTGCTCCGCTGGTACCTGCGTGACCGGCGCAGCGGGCGGTCCCGTGCCGCGCTCTCCGAGGGGCTGCGGCGGGCCTTCGAACGGCTCGGATCGACCTTCATCAAGCTCGGTCAGATCATCTCCGGTGGCGAGGGGCTGTTCCCGGAGGAACTCGTCGCCCAGTTCCGCCTGCTGCGGGATCGGGTGGCACCCGAGACCTTCGACGACGTGCGCGCGGTCATCGAGGCGGATCTCGGTCGCCCGCTCTCCGCCGTGTTCGCCCACTTCGAGGAGACCCCGCTCGCTGCGGCGTCGATCGCCCAGGTGCACGCGGCGAGGCTCCACACGGGTGAGGAGGTGGTGGTGAAGGTGCAGCGGCCGCAGGTCGCCGCGCTCGTCCGTGAGGACATCACGACGCTGTCCTGGCTCGCCCCGTTCTTCGTCGGACGGATCCCGGTCGCAGCCCTCGCGAACCCCCCGGCCCTCGTCGAGTTGTTCGCCGAGACGATCCTCGAGGAGCTCGACTTCCGCCTCGAGGCCTCGAACATGCTCGACATCGCGGCGGTGCTCGCCCGGACCGAGCAGCGGGCGATCATCGTGCCCCGCCCGCACCCGACGCTCGTGACGCGGCGCGTCATGGTCATGGAGCGGCTGTCCGGGTTCTCGTTCGACGACGTGGAGGGCATGCGCGCCGCCGGCATCGACACGGCAGCGCTGCTGCGGGCCGGCCTCATCTCGTTCCTCGAGGGCGCGCTGCTCTACGGCGTGTTCCACGGCGACCTCCACGGGGGCAACCTCTTCGTGCTCCCGGACGGCCGTACCGCGCTGCTCGACTTCGGCATCACCGGGCGCCTCGACGACGCGCAGCGGCTCGCGTTCCTGCGACTCCTCCTCGGCGGGGCCGGGGGCGACGTGCGCAGCCAGCTCGAGGCCCTCCGGGATCTCGGCGCATTCCCCCGGGACACCGACATCGACGCGGTGATCGCGGACCTCGAGCTCGACGGTCCGGTGAAGGATCCGACGAAGATGTCGGCCGACGAGCTCACGTCGGAACTGCGCGACCTCACGAAGAAACTGCTGGGCTACGGCGCCCGCGCACCGAAGCAGCTCATGCTCTTCGTCAAGAACATGGTGTTCCTCGACGGCGCCACGGTGACGCTCGCCCCCGATCTCGACATCCTCGCCGAGATCATGCACGTGTTCATGTACTTCCAGGAGCACCACGGTGCGCGTCTCGCCGCCGAGCTCGGCCTCGACCCCGAGCACCGGTTCGAGATCGACATGGGTTCGGTCCGCGGGGCGATGGGCATCGCCGATGAGATCGACACCCTCACCTACGCCGACGTCAAGGCTCGGCGCGACCTGATCGCCCAGCGGATGCAGGGCCGGAGGAAGCGTCAGTCCGCGTAACGCAGACCCGGCTCGAGTGCGGCTCGGATGTGGGCCGGCGCGGAGCGGGTCGATCCCCCGACGAACGGCGGTGCGGGGTCGTACTCGATGCCGAGTTGCACCATCTGGGCGAGATCGTCGCCCGCGATGCGGGCGGTGAGGGCCAGGGCCATGTCGATGCCCGCGGACACCCCGGCCGCGGTCCAGTACTTGTCCGACGTGACGTACCGCTCCTCGACCGGGATCGCACCGAGACGGGCGAGCACGTGCAACGCGCCCCAGTGGGTCGTGGCCCGGCGTCCGGTGAGCAGGCCGGCCTGCGCGAGCACGAGGGAGCCGGTGCAGACGGAGGTCGTCCACGTGGTCGTGGCATCCACCGCGCGCACCCACTCGATCGTCGCTGCGACCTCGCGCTCCCGGGTCTCACCCGGTCCGCCCGGCACGAGCAGCAGGTCGGTGCGGTCGACCTCGTCGAGCGCCGTCGTCACCTCGACCCCGAGCGACCCGACGTCGGTGTGCACGACGCCGCGTTCGCGCGCCACGAAGGTGACCGTGGCTCCGGGGATGCGGCTGAGCACCTCGTAGGGACCGATGGCGTCGAGGGCGGTGAACCGGTCGTAGAGCAGGATCGCGATGTCCATGCCCGGTGACGCTATCGACCGCCGGACGACATCCCCGGCCCCCTACGATGCGGTTCGTGGCCGTCGTCGCGTCGATCCCGAGTCCCGCCCGTGGTGTGATCGAGATCGGGCCGCTCCCGTTGCACCTGTACGGCCTCATCATCGCCGTCGGGGTGCTCGTCGCGGCCTGGCTGGCCGAGCGGCGGTGGGTCCGTCGGGGCCACGACGGTGACGCCTTCTCCAGCCTCGTCCTCTGGATGGTCCTCGGCGGTGTCGTGGGCGCCCGGCTCTACCACGTCATCACCGACATCCAGCTGTTCCGCGGACGGTGGCTCGACGCCTTCAAGATCTGGGAGGGCGGGCTCGGCATCTGGGGTGCGGTGATGGGCGGTGGGCTCGTGGCGATCGTGCTCGCGCGTCGTCGGCACCTCGACGTCGGTGACCTCGTCGACTCGATCGCTCCGGCCCTCGTGCTCGCCCAGGCCATCGGGCGCTGGGGCAACTGGGCGAACCAGGAACTCTTCGGTCGGCCGAGCACGCTCCCGTGGGCGGTCGAGATCGACCCGGCCAACCGGCCCCCCGAGTACGCGGGGTACGCGACGTTCCAGCCGACGTTCCTCTACGAGTCCCTCTGGTGCCTGGCGATCTTCGCGACGCTGCTCGTGGTCGAGCGACGGGTGCGACTCATGAAGGGCCAGTTGTTCGCGCTCTACGTGATGCTCTACACCGCGGGTCGGTTCGTACTCGAGAACATGCGGACGGATCCCGCGAACCGGCTCGGACCGCTCCGACTCAACGCGTGGGTGTCGCTGACCTGCTTCGTCATCGCAGCGCTCGGATTCCTGTGGGCGGCGCGCCGCGGTGCGCCGGCCGAGCCCGACGCGGGTCGGATCGGCGACCCGGGGGCCGGAGGGTGCGAGCCGTAGACTCGGCCCGCGACCCCCGACCAGGAGCACCCCCTGTGACCACCCTCACCACCACGGCCGCCGCGCGCGCGGTCGCCGCCTCGAAGATCTACGGGAGCGGCGACGCCGAGGTGCGCGCGCTCGACGCCATCGACGTCGAGTTCGCCGCCGGTGCGTTCACCGCCATCATGGGACCGTCCGGCTCGGGCAAGTCCACCCTGCTCCACGTGCTCGCCGGGCTCGACACCGTGACGAGCGGGCAGGTGTTCATCGGCGACGTCGACCTCAGCACGCTCAACGAGAAGCAGTTGACGCTCGTGCGGCGCGAGCGCCTCGGGTTCGTGTTCCAGGCGTTCAACCTCGTCCCGACCCTGGATGCGCTCGAGAACATGACGCTGCCGCTCGCGCTCGCCGGGGTGAAGCCCGATCCCGAGTGGCTCGACACCGTCGTGCGCACCGTCGGCCTCGCGGACCGACTCCGCAACCGTCCCAACCAGCTCTCCGGTGGTCAGCAGCAGCGGGTGGCGGTGGCTCGAGCGCTCCTCGCCCGGCCCGAGATCGTCTTCGCGGACGAACCGACCGGCAACCTGGACTCGCGCAGCGGTACCGAGGTGCTCTCGTTCATGCGCCGCGCGGTCGACGATCACGGGCAGACCATCATCATGGTCACGCACGATGCGAGTGCTGCGGCCTACGCGGACCGCGTGGTCTTCCTCGCCGACGGCCGCATCATCGACGAGCTCATCGACCCGACGGCCGCCGCGGTGTTCGACCGCATGAAGACCCTGGGGGGCTGACCGCCCCATGTGGAAGGTCACACTCAAGGGCCTGCTCGGTCACAAGATCCGCTTCGCGCTGACGGCGATCGCCGTCACGCTCGGCGTGGCCTTCATGGCCGGGACGCTGGTGCTCACCGACACGATCAAGGTGATCTTCGACGACCTCGTCACCTCGGTGACGAAGGGCACCGACGCCTACGTGCGGTCGCGGGATGTGATCGACACCGCGTTCGGTGAACAGCGGGACCGCGTGGATGCCGCGGTGCTCGGCCGGGTGCGGGAGATCGACGGCGTCCGCGAGGCCGACGGCGTGCTCCAGTTCTACGCGCAGGTCGTGGGCTCGGACGGCAGGACGATCGGGAACCCGATGGGCGGCGCGCCCACCCTCGGCCTCATCTGGAATCCCGGTTCCCTCACCGCGTGGAGGCTCGTCGAGGGGCGCGGGCCGACCGAGAACGACGAGGTCGTGATCGATCGGGCCAGTGCCACGACCGGCAGGGTCGCAGTCGGCGACACGGTCTCGATCCTCTCCCAGCAGGCCCCGGCGAAGTTCCGTGTGTCGGGGATCGCCACCTTCGGCAACGCCGACTCCGCGGCCGGTGCGACCGCGGCGTTGTTCACCACGCCTACCGCGCAGTTCCTCAGCGGAGCGGTCGGTCGGTACGACGGGATCCAGGTCGCCGGTGAGGAGGGCATCTCGCAACGCGAGCTCGTGGCGCGGATCACGGCGGGGCTCGCCGATCCTGCGGTGCAGGTCATCACCGGGGAGCGGCTCACGAAGGAGAACCAGGACGCGTTCGCGCAGCAGTTGCAGTTCTTCAACGTGGCGCTGCTCGCCTTCGCGCTCATCGCGCTGTTCGTCGGTTCGTTCATCATCTTCAACACCTTCTCGATCATCGTCGCCCAGCGCACCCGGGAGATCGGCCTGCTGCGGGCCATGGGTGCGAGCCGTCGACAGATCACCCTCTCGGTCCTCGCCGAGGCCGTCGCGGTGGGCCTCCTCGCGTCGCTCGCCGGGCTCCTCGCCGGGATCGGGCTCGCGGTCGGCCTCAAGGCCCTGCTCGGTGCGGTGGGCATCGACATCCCGAACGGGGCGACGCAGATCCTGCCCCGGACCGTGATCGTCGGCCTCGGCCTGGGTACCGGGATCACCGTGGTCTCCGCGCTGCTCCCGGCGCGGCGCGCCGCGAAGATCGCGCCGATCGAGGCGCTCCGGGCGTCGACGACGAGCACGACGAAACGTCTCGTCGTCCGCTCGATCATGGGGGTGCTCGTCACCGGGGCCGGGGTGCTGGCGCTGCTGTTCGGACTCTTCGGGAGCGGGGGAGTCGAGGCCGTCGGCTTCGGCGCGTTCCTCATCTTCCTCGGGGTCGCAGTGCTGCTCCCGGTGATCGCCCGGCCGGTCAGTCGGTTCATCGCGTGGCCGTTGCCGCGCCTGCGGGGCACGGTCGGGACGCTCGCCCGCGAGAACGCGGCCCGCAACCCCCGGCGCACGGCATCCACCGCGGCCGCGCTCATGATCGGCGTCGCGCTCGTCGGTTTCATCACGATCTTCGCGTCGTCGATCAAGGCATCGTTCGCGTCGTCGATCGACCAGGCGTTCCGCTCCGACTACGTGATCCGGACCAAGGGGCAGGGCCCGCCGGGTCTCGGCGGATTCAGCCCGGCGCTGGCCCGGCAGGTCGCCGAGGTGCCCGGGGTCGAGGCGGCCGGCGGCATCCGCTTCGCCGGTGCCGACATCGAGGGGCGCGCAACCTTCCTCGGTGCGGCGGACCCGGCGACCGCGACGACCCTGTTCGACATCGAGCCCCGCCGTGGCGATCTCTCCCGCCTCGGCCCGGCCCAGATCGCCGTCTCGACCGAGAAGATGCGGGATGAGGGGTGGCGACTCGGCCAGAGCCTCGCGATCCGCTTCCCGAAGGGACCGGCGAACCTCACGATCGCCGCCACCTACGGCGCAGGCCAGCGGGCCGGTCTGTTCGACTTCCTCATCTCGACCGAGGCGTACGACATCCACTACACCGAACGGCTCGACAGTCAGGTCTTCGTCAAGCTCGAGCCGGATGCCGACCGATCGGTCGTGACCGTGCGGATCCAGCGGGTGCTGCGCGACTACCCGAACGCCGAACTCCAGGACCAGGAGGAGTTCAAGGCCTCCCAGACCGCACAGGTCGATCAGGTGCTGAACCTCATCTACGCGTTGCTCGCCCTCGCGGTGATCATCGCCCTCATCGGGATCGCGAACACGCTCGGGCTGTCGATCATCGAGCGGACGAGCGAGCTCGGCCTGCTGCGCGCGGTCGGGATGACGAAGCGGCAGCTGCGGTCGGTCATCCGCTGGGAGGCCGTCATCATCGCCCTGCTCGGCACGCTGCTCGGCATGGTGATCGCCGGGTTCCTCGGCTGGTCGCTCGTGCACTCGCTCGCGGATCAGGGTCTCTCGACGTTCCGGGCCCCGGCGCGCGAACTGGTCGTCATCATGGTGTTCGCCGCGTTCGCCGGGGTGATCGCGGCGATCCTGCCCGCACGACGTGCCGCGAAGATCGACATCCTCGACGCGATCTCGTACGAGTAGCGGCGGTGGTCAGCGCCCGTCCTGCAGGCGGGCGTCCTTCTCCTTGACCATCTCGGAGAGACCCGCCTGGTAACCCTCCATGCGGCGTTGGAGGTCGAGGTCGGAGGTGGCGAGGATGCGCACCGCGAGGAGCCCGGCGTTGCGGGCGTTGCCGACGGCGACGGTCGCGACCGGGATCCCGGCCGGCATCTGCACGATGGACAGCAGCGAGTCGAGACCGTCGAGTTGCTGCAGCGGTACGGGCACCCCGATCACCGGGAGTGGGGTCATGGAGGCGGTCATGCCGGGCAGGTGGGCTGCGCCGCCGGCGCCGGCGATGATGACGCGCAGCCCGCGCTCGGCGGCCTGCTTCGCGTAGTCCCACATGACGTCGGGGGTTCGGTGGGCCGAGACGATCCGGACCTCGTGGGCGATGCCGAACTCCTCGAGGATGTCGACCGCGCCCTGCATGACCGGCAGGTCGGAGTCGGAGCCCATGATGACGCCGACGAGCGGCAGGGTGTCGGTCACGTGTGAGAGGTTACCGTCTCGTCCCCGACCCCTCGCCGGGACCGCCGATCAGGAGCGAACCGATGCTGCGCACCCGCCTCACCGAGATCCTCGACGTCGAGCACCCCGTGATGCTCGCGGGCATGGGTGGGGTGTCGTACCACCGGCTCGTGGCCGCGGTCTCCGAGGCGGGCGGCTACGGGTGCTTCGGTGCGTCGACGCTGCCCGCCGATGAGTTGCGGGCCGAGATGCGCGCGGCGCGGGCCCTCACCGACAAGCCGTTCGGCGTGGACCTCCTCACCGCGCTGCCACAGCGGCTCCTGGAGGACGTGGCCCTGCTCATCGATGAGGGAGCGACGGTGTTCGCCGCGGGACTCGGCATCCCGCACGACGTCATCCAGATGTGTCACGAGCGCAACGTGCTCGTGCTCTCGATGTGCGGCAAGGTTCGCCACGCGATCGCCGCAGTGGAGGCCGGTTGCGACATCGTCGTGGCGCAGGGCACCGAGGCCGGTGGGCACACGGGCCAGATCGCGACGCTGCCGCTCGTCGCCCAGATCGTCGCCGCGGTGGGTGACCGGGTGCCGGTGGTCGCCGCCGGGGGCATCAGCGACGGACGCGGGCTCGCCGCGGCGCTGGCGCTCGGCGCGGACGGGGTGTGGGTCGGC
>JBEAXD010000018.1:0-2519 GCA_041159995.1 Actinomycetota bacterium
GTGCGCGTCGACCCAACCGACGGGACCGGCGTAGCGGTCGCGGCCCCGCGGCTCGAGCGTCGCGATGAGGTCGAGCGCGGCCGCCGTCGGCGATCCGCCCACGGCCGGGGTCGGGTGCAGCGATCGGGCCAGCGCGAGGGCGCTCGGCGCACCGGACCGCAGCTCGACCTCGATCTCGGTGGCGAGGTGCACGAGGTTGGGGAGCTCGACGACGAGCGGTCCGCGCACCGTGGGCGTCGCCGCCGCGTGGGTGGCGAACGCACCGACGACCGCCTCGACGACGAGCGCGTGCTCGTGGGCGTCCTTGGGGGAGTCGGTGAGGGCGCCGATGGCCGGCACCGCCCGGGGCACCGACGCCGCAGCCATCGGCGCCGCACGAGGAGTTCGGGGCTCGCGCCGACGAGCCCGCGGTGCGAGTACACGAAGCATCCGGGCTGCTGCTCCCGCAGGCGGTCGAGCACCGTGCGCAGGTCGAAGGCCGGGTCGGCGCGCACGATGAGGTCGCGGGCCAGCACGACCTTGCCGACCGTGCCGCGGCCGATGGCCCCGAGCGCGGTGTCCACGGCCGCGTCCCACTCGTGTCGTGTCGTGCCCCCGACCCGTTCGACCCGGCTCGGGACCGGCAGGGGTCCGGTGCGGGCCGGTCGAACCGGCGCGATCTCCGTGACCCAGGTCCGGCCGGTCGCCGTGCGGCCGGTGACACGGGCGGGTACGACGAGCGCAGCGGGTTCGGTCGGGTCGAAGGGGAGTGCGCCGACCGCGATGGCGCCGGTCCCGGGCTCGCCGACCTCGTCGTCGACGGAGATGGTGGCCAGGAACGCCTCGACGTCCTCGGCCCCGACGACCGCGGCGGCGCCGTGCGCGACGAAGGTGGCGCCGCCGTGGGCCCACACGAAGTCGGCCGGATCGACGGCGTCGAGCAGGTCGTGGTCGACCGGCACCGCACGGGTGCGGGCGACGAGACCGAGTTCCGACGCGGTGCTCACGCCCGGGTCCCCGTGATGAGTTGCACCGCGCCGAGCATGAGCGTGACCCGTCGCAGGTCGACGAGACCGGCCCGGCGCAGCATCGTGAGCATCTCCTCCGGTTCGGGGAGGTACGCGGTGGACGCCGGGAGGTACCGGTAGGCCTCGGCGTCGCCGAGGGCGGCGCCGATGCGCGGGACGATGCGGTGGAACCAGAGGTCGTTCCCGATCCGGAACGGCGCGAAGCGCGGCCGCGCCGGGTCGAGGAAGGCGAACCGGCCTCCGGGGCGCAGGACCCGGGCGCACTCCGCGAAGAACTCGGGCAGCGAGGTGAAGTTGCGCAGCGCGAACCCGCAGGTGACACCGTCGGCCGCGCCGTCGGGGGTCGGGAGGCGCAGCGCGTCGCCGCGTACGAGGGGGGCGTCGGTGTGCGCGTGGGCGAGCATGCCCGCCGAGAAGTCGATGCCGATCGGTCGGTGGCCGGCGACCCGCTGGAGGTCGCGGCACAGGTCACCGGTCCCGCACGCGAGGTCGAGGATCCGCGAGCCCGCCGGCAGGTCGAGGTCCCGGACCATGCGTTCGCGCCAGCGGCGGTCCTGCCCTCCGGAGATGTACCGGTTCAACCGCTCGTAGGAGGGCGCGACCCGGTCGAACATCGCCTCGACGGTCGCCGCCTTCCGCTCGGGCGGGGGGAGCACGCTCACGGTCGCCACCCCTGCTCGAACGCCCGTGCCGCCTCCTCGCCCGCGGCCGCGAGCTCGGCGGGCTCGCCCACGGCCTCGAGGTGCTCCTGGGCGACCTGGAGCAGTGTGCGTCGGAAGTGGTGGGCCACGAGCGCGGTCACCGCGGGCAGCAGGACCCGGAACGCGTCGACGAGCCGCTCGGCGCGCGCGTCGGCGTCGAGGTCGGAGTCGCGCAGCGGTGCGCGCACGTGCTCGTCGAACATCGTCACCGCGGTCTGCGCGATGTCGCGGGTCGCCGTGTGGTGATCGCGGGCCAGCGCGAGGAGATCGGGGAGGGGGAATCCCGCCTCGAGCAGGCGGAGTCCGGCCGCGACGATCTCGACGTCGGCGTTCGTGTACCGGGGGACGCCGTCGTGGAGCCGGGGGACGAGCAGGCCCTCGCGCTCGACCGCCTCGACGAGTGGGAGCGGCACGCCGGAGCGGTCGGCGAGCGCCGCGAGGTCGAGGAACTCCTCGGGTCCGGATCCGTCGTCATCGCGCACGTCGGCGACCGCCGCGGCGAGCGGCGCGTCGGCCGCGTCGAGTTCCCCGTCGAGCAGGCGTCGGATCACCGCGAGGCTGAAGCCGGCGCCCTGGAGTTCCCGGATGCGGACGAGCCGGTCGACGTGCTCGGTGCCGTACCAGGCGATGCGGCCCTCCCGGGCGGGCGGCGGTACGAGCCGACGCTTCTGGTAGAAGCGGATCGTGTCCACGGAGAGGTCGAGCCGGTCGGCGACCTCGTCGATCCGCCAACGCGCCGACGCGGCGGCGGGCCGATCCGTGCCGGGTGCGGCATCGCTCATGGACTGCACGGTCCGATCGTAGGAGTGAA
>JBEAXD010000031.1:0-2509 GCA_041159995.1 Actinomycetota bacterium
CCTACATGCACCTCCACGCGATCAATCGCGGGATCCTGCTCACGCCGTTCCACAACATGGCGCTGATGGCCCCGACCACCACCGAGGCCGACGTGGACCGCCACACCGAGGTGTTCGCGGCGGCGGTCGCCGAACTCGTGGGTTGATCGGACCCGGCCGGATCGTCGGTCAGCGCCCGGTCCACCGGGGTGGGCGCTTCTCGGCGAACGCGGCGAGGCCCTCGCGCGCGTCCTCGGTGCGCACGTGCTCGCCGAGTCGCGTGTGGAGCACCGTGAGCGCGGCGTCGGCGTCCAGGTCCAGCACCTCGTAGAACGCGTCCCGTCCGAGCCGCAGCACGAGCGGGGACCGAGCCACGAGCCCGGCGGCCAACTCGCCCACGACGGCGTCGAGTTCGGCCACCGGCACGACACGGCTCACGAACCCGAGCCGGAGGGCCTCGGCGGCGTCGACGCGTCGTCCGGTCATCGCGAGTTCGAGCGCGACCTTCGGAGGCATCGACCGCAGCATCGGCACGGTGATCATGTAGGGCCACAGGCCGACGCCGACCTCGGGCGCGCCGAAGGACGCGTCCTCGGCGGCGACGACGATGTCGCACGCGAGCGCGATCCCGAGGCCCCCGGCGAGCGCGACGCCGCGCACCCGCGCGATGGTCGGCTTGCCGAGGCTCCAGAGGTCGCGGAACAGGTCGGCGAGGAGGCGGCGCGCCTCGTGTGCGGTGTCGTCGTCGTCGCCGATGCCCCCGAGATCCGCGCCCGAGCAGAACGCCCGATCCCCTGCGCCGGTGAGCACGAGCACGCGGGCGGCTCCATCGGCCCGGACCGCGCCGACCGCATCGCGCAGGCCCTGCATGATCCCGAACGACATCGCGTTGTGCCGGTCGATGCGATCGATGGTGACGGTGGCCACCCCGTCGACGACCCGGAGCAGGACCGCACCGTCGCCCTCCCGTCCGGCGGCGAACACCCGATCCTCGGCCATGCGCGCATCGTAGGCCCGAGGTCCCCGGCGCGGCCCGGTTCCGCGTCGTACCGTGTCGTCCGTGGTCTTCACCGTCCTCACCCTCGTGCTCGCCCTCGGCGTCGCCCTCGTGACCCGGGGCGACCTCGGGCGGATCACCGAACTCGGGTTCCGACGGCTCTGGCTCCTCGCGGTCGGCGTGGTCGTCCAGGCCGGGCTCGAGTTGGTGCGGGTCGGCGCGGAGCAGGACGCCTACGGCCCGGCCGCCCTCCTGCTCCTGTCGTACGTGTGCATCCTCGGCTTCTGCGCGTCGAACCTGCGGATCACCGGGATGGGCGTCATCCTCGTCGGCATCGCGCTCAACGCCGCCGTGATCGCACTGAACCTCGGCATGCCCTACCGGGCACCGGCCGGCCGGGAGATGCCGGCGAGCGTGAAGCACCGGCCCGAGCGTGCCGATGACGTGCTGACGATCATCTCGGACCGCATCGTGCTGCCACCGCTGCGGACGTCGATCTCGTTCGGCGACCTCATCATCGCGGTCGGCCTCATCGACCTCTGCTACCGCGGCAGCCGGCGCCCCGTGGGCGCGGGCGGTCAGGCGCGCTCGAGCGCCGCGAGCACCCTGACGTCGTAGACGTACCCCGGTCCGAGGTGCAGCGCCTCGATCGCGGCGTCGCGCTTGGCCGGATCCCCCTCGGAGAGTTCGTCGTAGGCGCTCGCCACCCGCAGGATGTGGCTCGCCACGGAGGTGTCCGATCCGTCGAGGATCGCCGCCGCCGGGGTGAGCTCCTCGGTCTGGCGCAGGATCTCGGCCCCCTTCGTGGCGACCTCCCACGGCTCCACCGGCCGCTCACGCTCGGCGTCGTCGTCGAGGCAGAGGTGGCCGAGGTGGTGCAGCAACGCGGCGCTGCGCAGCACCGAGATCTGCTCGTGCTCGAAGCCGAGCTCCGCACCGAGGCGCTCGCTGAGCGCCGCGACCCGCTCGGCGTGGCCCGGACGCACGAGACCGGCCAGTTCGGGCACGACCGAGAGCGCGGCGATCGTCTGGTCGTGGGTGCGCCGGATCGCCGCGACCTGCTCGAACGCGAACCAGGCCGCGAGGAGCGGGATCGCGAACAGCGTCGGACCCCACAGCCCCATGCCGTCGCGACCGCCGATGCCGTCGAGCGAGATCGCCATGAGGGCACCGGACGCGATGATCGCCAGATCCGCCGTGCGACCCTGGGTCGCGAACGCCGAGTGCCGTGCGGACAGGGCCGTGAGCAGATCCGAGGCCGCGATCTCGGCGACGCCGGCCGCGACGAGCGCGAGCAGCACGAGCCAGCGCTCGTCGGCGATGGCGACGCGCTCCATGACCGTCGTGTAGGTGACGAGCGCAGCGATGACGGCTGCGGTGCGCACCGCGGTCGTGTAGCACCGGCGCCAGATCGTGGCCTCGGGACGGAGCACGAAGGCGAGCACCAGTGCCGCGGCGGCGGTCGCCAGCACCTGGCTCGGCGTGCCGGCGCGCACGAGCACGATGAGGAAGGCGTACGACAGCGGGAGGGGG
>JBEAXD010000036.1:0-5572 GCA_041159995.1 Actinomycetota bacterium
TCCTGATCGTGGCCTTCGGCCTCATGAAGTTCGGCTTCCCGGCCCTCAAGAAGGGCCTGGCCGACCGCGAGGCGAAGATCCGCGAGGACCTCGAGGCCGCCGAGGCGGCCAAGGCCTCGGCCCAGCAGGCCGACGGTCAGCACGAGGAGATCGTGGCGACGGCCCGCAACGAGGCCGCCACGATCGTCGCCGAGGCACGGGAGGCCGCCGATCAGGTGCGAGCGGACCTCATCGCCCGCGCCGAGGCCGACGCGGCCGACATCCGGGCCCGAGCCAACGCGGACGCCCAGCTTGCGACCGAGCGCGCGATGGCCGACCTCCAGGCCCAGGTCGCCGAGCTCTCGGTCGATCTCGCCGAGCGGGTCGTGCAGCGCAACCTCGACCGTGACACCCAGAAGGCGCTCGTCGAGTCCTTCATCAACGAGGTCGGGGGCTCGCGGTCGTGAGCACCGAGCGCGTCGACGCCTACGCCGAGGCCCTCCTCGGGATCGCCCGAGCCGAGGGGCACGTGGAGGAGATCGAGGACGAGCTCTTCCGCTTCGCGCGCGCGGTCGAGGGCAACGACGCGCTGCGGTCGGCCCTCGTCGACCGTGGCCTGCCCGCCGAGCGGCGGTTCGCCGTCGTGAGCGAGCTCATGGGCTCGAAGGCGCTCGAGACCTCGACGGCCCTCGCAGCGGCGATCGTCGCCGCCGGCCGGGCCAGTGACCTCTCCGCGATCGTGGATCGCTTCGTCGAGCTCTCGGCCGCCGGCCGCGAGCGGGAGGTCGCCGAGGTCCGCACCGCCATCGAACTCGACGAGAGCGAGCAGGCGCGCCTCGCCGACGCGATCGGCCGGGCCGTGGGCAAGAACGTGGAACTGAAGGTGATCGTCGACCCCAAGGTGCTCGGAGGCATCGTGGCCCGGGTCGGCGACACCGTGATCGACGGCACCGTCCGTCACCGGCTCGAACAGCTCAAGGAGCAGATCTGACATGGCCGAGCTGACCATCAACGCGAACGACATCGCGGCGGCACTGCGCAAGCACGTCGACTCCTTCACCCCGACCCTCGCCGCCGAGCAGGTCGGGCAGGTGCTCGACGTGGGCGACGGTGTGGCTCGGGTCGCCGGGCTCCCCAACACCGCGGTCAACGAGCTCCTCGAGTTCGAGGGCGGGCTGCTGGGCCTGGCGCTCAACCTCGACGAGGACGCCATCGGCGCCGTCGTCCTCGGCAAGGCCGAGGGCGTGGAGGAGGGCAAGGCGGTCCGGGCGACCGGACGCATCCTCTCGATCGCGGTGGGCGACGCCCTCCTCGGCCGTGTGGTGAACGCCCTCGGTCTGCCGATCGACGGCAAGGGTCCGATCGCGACGGACGTGACCCGTCGCCTCGAGGTCCAGGCGCCGGGCATCGTCGGCCGCAAGCCGGTGCACGAGCCGCTCCAGACCGGCATCAAGGCGGTCGACGCGATGACCCCGGTCGGCCGTGGTCAGCGCGAGCTCATCATCGGCGACCGCAAGACCGGCAAGACGACGATCGCCATCGACACGATCCTCAACCAGCGCGGTTCGGGCGTGAAGTGCATCTACGTCGCCGTCGGCCAGAAGGCCTCCTCGGTCGCCCAGACCGTGGCGACCCTCGAGGAGCGCGGCGCGATGGAGTACACCGTCGTCGTCAACGCGCCGGCGGGCGACGAGGCCGTGTTCAAGTACCTCGCCCCGTACGCGGGTGCGGCGATCGGTCAGCACTGGATGGACAACGGCGAGCACGCGCTCGTCGTGTACGACGACCTCTCGAAGCAGGCCGAGGCCTACCGTCAGCTCTCGCTGCTGCTGCGCCGTCCGCCGGGCCGCGAGGCGTACCCGGGCGACGTCTTCTACCTGCACAGCCGTCTGCTCGAGCGCGCCGCGAAGCTCTCGGACGACCTCGGTGCGGGATCGCTCACCGCACTGCCGGTCATCGAGACCAAGGCCGGCGACGTCTCGGCGTACATCCCGACCAACGTGATCTCGATCACCGACGGCCAGATCTACCTCCAGGACGACCTCTTCAAGTCGGGTGTGCGCCCGGCCGTCGACGTGGGCATCTCGGTGTCCCGCGTGGGTGGTGCCGCGCAGATCAAGGCCATGAAGGCGGTCGCCGGAACGCTCAAGCTCGACCTCGCCCAGTTCCGTGACCTCGAGTCGTTCGCGACCTTCGGTTCGGACCTCGACGCGGCGTCGAAGAACCAGCTCGAGCGGGGCTACCGCCTCGTCGAGCTGCTCAAGCAGCCGCTCAACTCGCCGATGCCGGTCGAGGAGCAGGTCGTCGTCGTGTTCGCAGGCACGGCGGCCGACAACGGCCAGTCGCTCATCCTCGACGTCGAGGTGTCCGACATCAAGGCCTTCGAGGCGGCGCTGCTCGATGCCTTCCGCACCCGCTACGCCAACCTGCTCGGCCAGATCCGCGAGCAGGGCACGCTGCCGGAGGAGCGGGCGATGATCGACGCGGTCCTCGACGTCAAGCGGCAGTTCCTCGCCTCCCGCGGCGGCGGTGCGGCAGCCGCGGGTCGCCCGGACGCCGAGGCCGAGGCGCTCGGCGACGCCGAATCCACCAAGACGCTCGCCACCGAGTAACGGGAGCCACGGAGTCTCATGGCCGGCGGCCAGGAACGCATCCTCAAGCGACGGATCCTCTCGGTCCAGTCGACCAAGAAGATCACGCGCGCGATGGAACTCATCGCGGCGTCGCGCATCGTGAAGGCGCAGGCCGCGGTGCAGGCCGCCATCCCGTACAGCGAGCAGATCACCAAGGTCGTCGCCGACCTCGCGGCATCGGGCGGGGCGAGCGAGAGCCCGATCCTCGCGGCCCGTCCGCAGGTCCGGAAGTCCGCCCACATCCTCATCACGGCCGACCGCGGGCTCTGCGGTGCCTACAACTCCTCGGTCATCCGGGCCGGTGAGGGGTCGATGCGGGAGGACGAGGAGGCGGGGGTCGACTACGCGCTCGTCGTCGTCGGCCGCAAGGCCGAGGGCTACTTCCGGTACCGCAACTTCGACATCGACGGCGCGTTCACCGGCTTCTCCGACCAGCCGAGCTACGAGGACGCCCGTCGTATCGGGAGCATGGTCGCCGAGCGGTACGTCAACGGCGAGTACGACCGGGTCGAGCTCATCTACACCCGCTTCGTCTCCGCGGGCAGCCAGGAGGTCGTGCGTCGACCGCTGCTGCCGCTCGAGCAGGAGGTGGTGGAGGGCGGTGACGGTCGGCCCGACGCCGACGGCGACGCCACCCCCGCGTCCTACGAGTTCGAGCCCTCGCCCTCGGCGATCCTCGACTCGCTGCTGCCGCGCTACGTCGAGGCCCGTGTGTTCGCGGCCCTGCTCAACGCAGCGGCCTCGGAGCACGCGGCCCGGCAGCGGGCCATGAAGGCGGCGACCGACAACGCGGACGAACTCATCAAGAGCCTGTCGCGGGTCATGAACCGGGCCCGTCAGGACGCGATCACGACCGAGATCATGGAGATCGTCGGTGGGGCCGAGGCGCTGTCCTCGGGCGACGCCGGCATCGACGAGGACGCGGCCGCCCGGCACGCCGCGTTCGAACGCGAGTACCTCGAGCACCAGGGCCGCGGGCCCGCCAACTGACCCACGGCCGCAAGCCACACAGGAGCACCCGATGACCATGACCGCTGATTCCCAGGAGACCCTGAAGGACGGCCGCGTCGTCGCGATCGCCGGTCCGGTGGTCGACGTCGAGTTCCCGCCCGACGCCCTCCCCGAGATCAACACCCTCCTCGAGATGGACATCGTCCTCGAGGGCGACACCATCACCGTCGCCGCCGAGGTGGCCCAGCAGATCGGTGAGGGCCGCGTCCGCGTCATCTGCATGAAGCCGACCGACGGCCTCAAGCGCGGCACGGTCGTGCGCAACACCGGCCACGGCATCCAGATGCCGGTGGGCGATGGTGTGCTCGGCCACGTGTTCAACGTGCTCGGCGAGCCGCTCGACATCTCCGCCGCCGAGCTCACCGGCATCGACGACCGCTGGGACATCCACCGCAACCCGCCCTCGTTCGACCAGCTCGAGCCGAAGGCCCAGATGTTCGAGACCGGCATCAAGGTCATCGACCTCCTCGAGCCCTACGTGCAGGGTGGCAAGATCGGTCTCTTCGGTGGCGCGGGTGTGGGCAAGACCGTGCTCATCCAGGAGATGATCAACCGGGTCGCCACGCAGCACGGTGGTGTGTCGGTGTTCGCCGGCGTCGGCGAGCGCACCCGTGAGGGCACCGACCTCTGGATCGAGATGCAGGAGTCCGGCGTCATCGAGAAGGCCGCCCTCGTGTACGGCCAGATGGACGAGCCGCCGGGCGTGCGTCTGCGCGTCGCGCTCTCGGCCCTGACCGTCGCCGAGTACTTCCGGGACGTGAAGAACCAGGACGTGCTCCTGTTCGTGGACAACGTGTTCCGCTTCGTGCAGGCCGGTTCCGAGGTGTCGACCCTGCTCGGCCGCATGCCGAGCGCCGTGGGGTACCAGCCGACGCTGGCCGACGAGATGGGCGAGCTCCAGGAGCGCATCACCTCGACCAAGGGCCACTCGATCACCTCGCTCCAGGCCGTGTACGTCCCGGCGGACGACTACACCGACCCGGCGCCGTTCACAACCTTCACCCACCTCGACGCGACGACCGAGCTCTCGCGGCAGATCGCGGCCCTCGGCATCTACCCGGCCGTGGACCCGCTCGCCTCGACCTCGAACATCCTCGCCCCCGAGATCGTGGGTGACCGGCACTACCAGGTCGCCCGCCGCGTGCAGGAGATCCTGCAGCGGTACAAGGAACTCCAGGACATCATCGCCATCCTCGGTCTCGACGAGCTCTCCGAGGAGGACAAGGTCACGGTGGCCCGGGCCCGCAAGATCCAGCGGTTCCTGTCCCAGCCGTTCTTCGTGGGCGAGGTGTTCACCGGTCTCCCCGGCATCTTCGTGCCGATCGACGAGACCGTGGAGTCCTTCGAGGCCCTCGCCAACGGCGAGCTCGACGACGTGCCGGAGCAGGCCTTCTTCAACGTCGGTGGCGTGGAGAGCGTGCTCGCCAAGCAGCGCGACCTCGAGAAGAACAACTGATGGCGATGCGGGTCGAGCTCGTCTCGCCGGAGCGCGTGCTGTTCCAGGGCGACGCCGACATGGTCGTCGCGCGCACGGCGAACGGCGAGATCGCGTTCCTGCCCGGGCACGTCCCGTTCCTCGGTGCCCTCGGCATCGCGAAGGTACGCATCATCCAGGGTGAGGGAGAGGTCGTCGCCGCGGTCCACGGCGGGTTCGTCGAGGCCGGCCCGAGCGGGGTCACCGTGCTCTCCGACGTGGCCGAACTGGCGGACCAGGTCGACGTCGTGCGGGCCCGCACCGCGCAGGAGGCGGCCGAGGCCCGTCTGCGGACCGACGCCGATGACGCCGAGGCCAGGGCGGCCCTCCAGCGGGCGACCGTCCGCCTCGAGGCCGCCGGGCAGGGGACCGCACCCGCCCCGCACTGACCCGACGCCCGCCGATCGCGGGCACGAGATCCCACGGACACGCATCGCGTGCTCGGACCAGGGCCGCCTCCGGGCGGCCCTCGTCG
>JBEAXD010000196.1:0-16043 GCA_041159995.1 Actinomycetota bacterium
GGTTCAAGCAGACCGACGCCGACGTCGCATCCTTCGATGGCGGGTTCGGCTCGGCCTACCTCGCCCGGCAGGTCGGCCAGAAGTTCGCCCGCGAGATCTTCTTCCTCGGCGACGAGTACTCGGCCGAGGACGCGCACCGCATGGGCATGGTGAACGCGGTCGTCGATCACGCGGACCTCGAGCGGGTCGCACTCGAGTGGGCCGCGAAGATCAACGGCAAGAGCCCGACCGCGCAGCGCATGCTGAAGTTCTCGTTCAACCTCATCGACGACGGGCTCGTCGGCCAGCAGGTGTTCGCGGGCGAGGCGACGCGTCTCGCGTACATGACGGACGAGGCCGCGGAAGGAAGGGATTCCTTCCTGGAGAAGCGCGACCCCGACTGGTCACCCTTCCCCTGGCACTACTGACCCGTCAGGCGCCGACCAGCGCGTCGAGCGCGGCGCGCAGGCGGGGGAGCGTGCGTCCGGCGTGCAGCTCGTGGAGCGCGACCTCGGCGGTCGCCGCCACGAGGAGACGCGCGGTCTCGAGCGGGTGGTCGACGACCCCGGCGAGATCCTCAGCCAGCGAACGTGCCGTCAGGTCGTTGCGGCGGGCGACCTCATCGATGATCCCCGGTTCGGTCCGGGCCTGTAGGAGCATCGCCCGGACGCCCCGCTGACGTCGACATCCGTCGAGGAACGCCTCGACGCGCGCGTGGGCTCGCTCCGGTCCTGGCGTACGTTCCGCGGTGGCCGCCTCGATCGTGGCGTACAGGTCGTCGTGGAACCGGCGATGCAGTTCGAGGATCAGCGCGGCTCGGTCGACGAAGTGCACGTAGAAGGTGCCCTTCGCCAGTCCGGCCTCGCGGGTGACCTCGTTGATACTGAGGGCTTCCAGCCCGTCGCGGTCGGCGACGGTGACAGCGGCATCCAGCAGGTCGTGACGGGTCGGGTGCGACGCGTCGGCGCGGCTCCCCGGACCACGTCGGCGTGCGGGCGCGTTCACAGGTACTCCGGGATCGAGGGCAGGATGAGGACGAAGCGGGTGTCGGTGATCGCCGTCGCCCGGTGGACCGCGCCGGGCGACGTGTGGAGGTAGTCGCCGGCGCGGAGCACCATCCCGTCGATCTCGACCTCGCCACTCAGCATCACGAGCTCCTCGCCGCCGGGATGGCGGTGCGGCTCGCCGGTGACGCCGGCCGGGATCGTGACCTCGATCGTCACCCCGCCGCCGTCGTGGATCCGCAGGATCCGGAACCGCCCAGCAGCGTCCGGGCTCTCGAGCCATTCCCCGGAACCGGCCGGGACGAAGGTGGTCATGGCGTCTCCGACGAGATGCGGTCGAGGAAGGGGTCGATCGCGGCGAGGAACTCGTCGGGCATCTCCGCGAACGCCTGGTGTCCGCAGGGGAACGCGACGAACTCGGCCTCGGCCAGTGCGCGGCGGGCACGGCGTCCGTCGGTCGGCCACGGCAGGACGGGATCACGGCGACCCCAGATGAGCAGGGTCGGCGCGGCAACTCGCGCGGCGTCGGGTCGAGCATCGTGATCCCGGTCTGCGAACGAACGCCAGACCGACGCGAACGCGTCGACCCGTTCCTGCGTGTGCGAAAGGTCGATCGCGTGGGAGCGGATCGCCCGGACCGCGGCGGTGGCCCGGCGCAGGTAGAGGCGAGGCAGGGTTCGCATCATCGTGGGCGCGAGACGTCGCGAGCCGATCGCTCGGCACGCGAGCACGCTGCCGGGCCAGCGAGCGGTGAAGCCTCCCGGATCGATGAGGACGAGTGCCCGGACGAGTTCGGGGTGCTCCGCCGCGGTCCGGATCGCCGCGAAGCCGCCGACCGAGTTGCCGATCAGGACGAACGGACCGGCGCCGAGCGCGCGCAGCACGCGGGGGAGCAGGGACGCGTACCCGACCGCGGTCGGGGGCTCGTGCGCAGGGCTTGCGCCCCAGCCCGGCCAGTCGATCGCATGCACCGTGTGGTCAGCGGCCAGGTGATCGTGCACGGCGGCGAAGTCGGTGGCGTCGCCCCCGTTCGCATGGAGCAGGACCAGGCCGGGTCCGTCCCCGCTCGTGTGCACGGCGACGCCCTCGACCGTCTTGGTGGTGGTCGGCATACCCGGAGAGTACCTGACCGGGCGGTCAGGTACTAGCGGGCCGGGATCGGGGCCTCGCCGGCGACCGTGGTGCGGTGCATGAGGCGGCGATGGCCGCTCACATCGCCCATCACCATGTGCTGGACGGCCCGGTTGTCCCAGAACGCCACGTCGCCGGGCGCCCACTTCCAGCGGCAGGTGAACGAGTCCTGGGTGGCGTGGGCGAACAGCTGATCGAGTATCGGGCGCGCCTCGTGACCCCAGAACCCGTCGAGGCCGACCGTGTACTGCCGGTTCACGAAGAGGGTGTCGGCACCGGTCTCGGCGTGCCGGCGCACGACCGGATGGACCTGGGTGCGGTTCGCGTCGTCGGAGGTGGTGACCGTCATGCCCTCGAAGCGGTCGTGGATGCCCTGCATCTTCGGTGAGTACGCGTCACGCGCGGTGTGGACGGCATCGAGGCCGCGCAGCATCCGCTGCAGGCCGGGCGAGAGCGTCGAGAAGGCGAGGGCCTGGTTCGCGAACAGGGTGTCGGCGCCGTAGGGCGGCACCTCGATGGCATGCAGGATCGAGCCGAGGGGCGGCTCGGGCAGGAAGGAGAAGTCGGAGTGCCACACGCCGCCGAACGCGAGCCCGGCGGCCTCGGTGGGCTCACGCCGCACTGCGATGACCTCGGGGTGCTCGGGGATCGCATGGATGAACGGGACCGGGCTGTAGGGCCCGAACCGTCGGCTGAACGCGACCTGCTGTTCGGGGGTGAGGTCCTGGCCGCGGAGGAAGATGACGCCGTGCGCCATGAGCGCGGCCCGGATCTCGGCGATGACGGCGTCGTCGAGATCCGTGGCGAGGTCGACCCCGTCGACCACGGCCCCGCACGGGCCGGCCCACCGCTCGACGGACAGGTGGCGGTACTCGGTCACGAGCCGGACCGTAGGGCTAGTCCTTGCGGCGGCGCCAGAACCGGAAGCCCCAGCCGATGACCGCGCCGAGCAGCATCGAGACCACGATGACGAACCAGATGCCCCAGGTGACGTTCAGCCACAGGAAGTGGACCTCGGCCTGCTGGGTGTTCTGGAGGATGAAGACGACCAGGGCCACGAACGCGCCACCGCTCGCGATGAGGGCGATCGGTGCGCCGCGCTGCTCCCCGCCATGGTTGGCCACGAGTTCCTCCCCGTACCGGACCGCCGAGCGCGGTCGATCCGCAGAGGCTACTGAAGCGGCAGGTCGCCGATCGCGGACGCCCGCCCGTAGCGGTAGCCCTGGAGTTCGGTGCAGCCGAGGTCGGCGGCGATCCAGGCCTGCTCGTCGGTCTCGATCCCCTCGGCGACGACCTCGAGGTGGAGCACCCGTCCGATCTCGGCGATCCCGCGCACGATCGCTCGGTCGAGGGCATTCGTGGTGAGGTCCGCGGTGAAGGTCCGATCGATCTTCACGACGTCGATCGGGAACCGCTTGATCGCGGAGAGGCTGGCCCAGCCGGTGCCGTAGTCGTCGAGGGCGACGGCGAGGCCGTGGTCCCGCAGGGTCGAGAGGTTCCGCTCGACGATCCCGAGGTCACCCATGAGCACGGTCTCGGTGACCTCGACCCCGAGGCGGTCGAGCTCGATACCGCGTTCGCCGACCGCGGCGAGGATGCGCGAGGCGCAGTTGCGGCGCATGAGCGCGTGGCCCGAGAGGTTCATCCACGCGCGCGGGAGCACGCTGCGGGGGGTCGCGGTCAGATCGTCGGCGATGAGGTGGAGGACGCGGTCGCCGAGGTCGTGGATGAGCCCGCTGGCCTCGGCCACCGGGATGAATCCCTCCGGCAGCACCGTGCCGTCGGCGCGTGGCCACCGCACCAGCGCCTCGTAGGAGGCGAGCGACGCGTCGGCGGCCCGCACGATGGGCTGGTAGTGCACCGCGAACTCCCCGTGCTGGATCGCCCGGTGGAGTTCGCCCTGCAGTTCGAGGTGCTCCTGGGCGGCGGCGACCATGCCGGCGTCGTACCGGGCGACCTCGCCGGGGCCCCGGCGCTTCGCCTCGTACATCGCGACGTCCGCGTCGCGGAGGAGATCGTCGTGCACGCCGACCGAGGTGCAGGTGCAGGCGACGCCGATGCTCGCGGACACGTGCAGCTCGGTCGATCCGACCGTGATGGGCGTGCGGAGCACCGACTGGATGCGGGCGGCGAGGAACTCGGCCTCGTCGAGGTCGGTCATGGGGGACAGCACGACGAACTCGTCGCCGCCGAGCCGGGCGACGGTGTCGGTGCCGCGGACGGCGTCCCGGATCCGGACGCCGACCTCGCGGATGAGCTCATCGCCGGCGCGGTGGCCGAGTGAGTCGTTCACGATCTTGAAGTGGTCGATGTCGAGCATCGTGACGGCGACCGGGGATTCGGTGGGTGTGGCGAGCGCCCGCGCCAGGCGCTCCTCGAACGCGAGCCGGTTCGGGAGGCCGGTGAGTGCGTCGGTCCGGGCCTGCGCGTGCAGCGCAGCGACGACGCGGGTCTGGTCGGTCGCGTCGCGCACCGACATCACGATGCCGGCGACGTCGGGGAAGTCGACGCGGTTCGCACACCGCACCTCGACCTCGCGGACCGCACCCGGTCCGGTGACCATGCGACCGCTGAACCGGCCGGTCGCCCCGGGGCTCGCAGCCACGCGGTGCCACTCGAGCGCGAACCGTCGCCGATCCGACGGGTGGATGATCGCAGCGACCATCCGGTCGACGAGTCCGTGGGCCGCGATGCCGAGGACCCGCTCGACCGAGGGGGTCACGCTGCGTACCCGGCCGTCGGTCCCGGCGACGATCACGACCTCCTGGAGGTCGGCGTCGAGGGCCGAGGCGAGGGCGGGATCGAAGGCGGAGCGGGCCGGGGCGATGGACGACATGACCCCCTATCGGCACCGGGGGCCGCTCCCTTGACCACGGAGCGTGACCCGAGGCCGGCCGGGCCGCCGGGCGCACCCGGGGCCGGCGGGCGCAGTACCGCTCGGGCCCGGGACCCTGTAGCCTGCTCAGCAACCGGAGCCCAGACGTGCACCGGCCCGAGTAAGGGCAAGCCTCCTCGCCTCCTTCGTCGCCTTCGTCGGCGGGTGTGTCGTGCAGGGTGCGATCTCCCCGCTCGTCACACCAGCACCGAGCGGTTCCGGCCGCCCGGTGTCCAGCAAGGAGCAACAAGGATGCCGACCGGCACCGTCAAGTGGTTCAACGCCGAGAAGGGTTACGGCTTCATCTCCCGCGAGGGTGGAGCGGACGTGTTCGTCCACTTCTCCGCCATCGAGGGCACGGGCTACCGCTCCCTCGAGGAGGGTCAGGCCGTGGAGTTCGAGGTCGGCCCCGGCCGCAAGGGCGAGGAAGCCCGCGAGGTCCGCGTCATCTGACGCACCCGGCGTTCACGAACGCAGTACGAGGCCGACCGGGTCCGCCCGGTCGGCCTCGTCGCGTCCGGGGGTGATCGCCCGGTGCGGGCGGCGGTGACCGCTAGAACGCGCTCGGCACCATCGCCTCGATGAGGCGGGGACCCGGTTCGGCGAACGAGGCGGCGAGGGCGGCCGAGAGGTCCTCGGCGGTGGTGACCCGCGAGGCGGGTACGCCCATGCCGCGGGCCAGGGCGACGAAGTCGAGGGCGGGCTCGGACAGGTCGAGCATCTCGAGCGCCTTCGGCCCCGGCGTCGCACCGACCCGCGCGAGTTCCATGTTGAGTACCGCGTACGAGCCGTTGTTCACGATCACCGTCGTGACGTCGAGTCCCTCGTGGGCCTGGGTCCACAGGGCCTGGAGCGTGTACATCGCCGACCCGTCCGCCTCGACGTTGAGGACCCGGCGCCCCGGCGCGGCGATCGCTGCGCCCGTGGCGACCGGCATGCCGTACCCGATCGACCCGCCGGTGAGCGACAACCAGTCGTGCGGCGGTGCGCCGGCGGTCGCGCCGTTCAACCAGAGCCCGGTCGTGTTCGCCTCGTCGGCCACGATGGCCTCCTCGGGCAGCAGCGCACCGATCGCGGCGGCGAGGGACTCGCCGGTGAGCGCCCCGACCGGGCTCTCCGGGCGGGCCCGCCCGACCCGAGGCGTGTCGACCCCGGACGTGTCGATCGCGTCGAGCACTCCGGCGAGCCCGGCGCGGACGTCATCGCCCGGTTCGACGAGCGCGGTGACCCGGCAACCCTCGGGCACGAGGTCGCTCGGCCTCCCCGGGTAGGCGAAGAACGAGGCGGGCGACTTCGCACCGATCGTGATGAGGTGCTCGAGACCGTCGAGCTGCATCTGGGCGAACTCGGCGAGGTAGGCGACGCGCTCGAGCCCGGCGAGGCCGGCGCCCCGCCGCATGCGGGCCGGGAAGGTCTCGCCGAGGACCTTCGCGCCCGTGGCGACGCCGAGGCGTGCGACGTCGGCGAGGAGGTCGGCGTCACCGGCGATGTCGTCGCCGACGACGATCGCGGTCGGCGCGCCGCTGCGCAGCGCGGCGACTGCCGCGGCGATCCGGTTGGCGTCCGGTGCGGCTGCGGCGATCGGCGCCGCCGGTGCGGCCACGACCCCACCCTCGCCCCAGGACGCGTCGGCCGGGAGGATGAGCGTGGCGACCCCGCCCGGTGCGGCCACGGCTCGGGCCACCGCCTCGGCCCCGGCCGCACCGACGAGCGCGGGGTCGGTGACGGTGTGGACCCAGCAGGACACGTTGCGGGCGACCGTCGCGATGTCGGAGTCGAGGGGGGCGTCGAACTCGTGGTGGTACGTCGCGTGGTCGCCGACGATCGTCACGACCGGCGAGTGGGCTCGGCGCGCGTTGTGGAGGTTGGCCAGGCCGTTGCCGAGGCCGGGTCCGAGGTGGAGCAGGACCGCGGCCGGCCGCCCGGCCACGCGCGCGTACCCGTCGGCCGCACCGGTGGCGACGCCCTCGAAGAGTGCGAGGACACCGCGCATGCCGGTCACGTCGTCCAGCGCGGCGACGAAGTGCATCTCGCTCGTGCCGGGGTTCATGAAGCAGACGTCGACGTGGGCGTCGACGAGCGTGCGGATGAGCGACTGGGCACCGTTCACGGGTCGGATCCGATCAGTCGAGGAGCGTGCCGGGGTTCAGCACACCGTTCGGGTCGAACGCGGCGCGGATGCGCCGCATGAGCGCCAGCTTCGCGGGGTCCTCGAGTTCGAGGAACCAACGCTGCTTGGCCGTGCCGATCCCGTGCTCGCCGGAGATCGCTCCGCCGAGCTCCATGCCTGCGGCGAAGAGGTTGCGGAGCACGGCGTAGCGGGTCCCGACGTCGCTCTGGAACACCGACAGGTGCACGTTGCCGTCGCCGGCGTGACCGCAGCCCGCGATCCAGGTCGAGTGCGCGTCGGCGATCGCGGCGACCCGGGTCATGAACTCGGGCACGCTCGCCCGGGGCACGACGATGTCGACGATGTCGTCGGCGCCGTTGGCCTTCGCGGCCCAGAACGCCTTCTCCCGGGCCTCGATGAGCTTCTCGCCGGCGGCTGACGGCAGCACGTAGACGTCGATGGCGCCGAGTCCGGCGAGCAGGGCGCCGATCTCCGCGACGTCCTCGTCCAGACGCTCCGCGCTGCGCTGCTCGACCATGACGACGAGGTAGGCGAGGGCCGCGGTGCGCACCGCCTCGGGGATCCCGAGATCGAGGCCGACGTACTCGGTGACCACGGCCATGGTGAGCAGGTCGATGTACTCGAGGATGAGCGGGCCGACGCCGCGGTCGAGGATGCGGGGCACCGCCGCGGTGACGGCCTCGAGGGTGTGGAACGGCACGAGGATGGTGGCGGTGTGCTCGAGGCGCGGGTAGAGACGCAGGGTCGCTTCGGTGACGATCGCGAGGGTCCCCTCGGATCCCGTGATGAGCTGGGTGAGGTCGTAGCCGGTCGTGGCCTTCACGAACTTGCCGCCGGTACGGATGACGTCGCCGCCGGCGAGCACCGCCTCGAGTCCGAGGACCTGGTGGCGGGTCACGCCGTACTTCACGGCCCGCATGCCGCCCGCGTTCGTGGCCACGTTGCCGCCGAGGCTGGCGCTGTACTCGCCGGGGAACACCGGGTACACGAGACCGTGGGGCGCGAGCGCGGCGTCGAGGGCCTCGAGGGTGACGCCGGGTTGCACGGTGGTGGTGTGGTTCTCGGTGTCGATCTCGAGGATGGCGGCCATGCGCTCGAAGGAGACGAGCACCCCGTGGGGATCGGGGACCGCGGCGCCCGAGAGACCGGTGCCGGATCCGCGGGCGGTGACGGGCACGCCGTGGTCGTCGGCGAGACGGAGCACGGTGGCGACCTCGTCGGTGGCTTCGGGTCGGACGACGATCGCCGGGCGGACCGGCGCGACGGTGAGCGCCTCGTCGTGCGCGTAGTCGTCGGAGATCGCCTCGCCGGTGAGCACTCGGCCACCGGGCAGGGCGGCGCGGAGGGCGGCTGCGAGGTCGGCGGCACGGGTCGGGTCGGAGGCCACGATCATGGGCGCAACCGTAGCGAGGCGCGCCGTCGTCGCGCCGAGGGGTGCAGGGGTAGCGTGCCCTCCCATGACCTACCGAGTGATCCAGTGGAGCACCGGCAACGTGGGTATCCACGCGCTGCGGCTCATCGCCCGCCACCCCGATCTCGAGCTCGTCGGGCTCTGGGTCCACAGCCCCGAGAAGGTGGGGGTGGACGCCGGCACGCTCGCGGGGATCGAGCCGACGGGCGTGCTCGCCACGAACGACGTCGACGCGCTCCTCGCGCTCGACGCCGACTGCGTCTGCTACACGGCGACGGCGGACCTGCGTCCGGCCGAGGCGCTCGTCGACATGGAGCGCATCGCCGAGTCGGGCAAGAACATCGTGTCGTCATCGGTGGTGCCGATGATCTGGCCCGAGCACATGCCGGCGGGGATGCGGGCCCCGCTCGAGCGGGCCTGCGCCGATTCGGGCGTGTCCTGCTGGACCTCCGGCATCGACCCGGGATGGGCCAACGACCTGCTCCCGCTGGTCCTGTCGGGCTCGTGCGAGTACATCGACTCCGTCCGCATGATGGAGATCGTGAACTATGCGACCTACGCCCAGCCGACCGTGCTCTTCGACACCATGGGGTTCGGCGGATCGCTCGATGAGACGCCGATGCTGCTCCAGCCCGGCGTGCTCACCTTCGCGTGGGGCGGCGTCGTCAAGGCGGTCGCCGCCGGGCTCGGCGTGGAACTCGACGAGATCCGTGAGGTGCACGAACGGGTGCCCACGCCGAAGGACGTCGACCTCGGGTTCGGGGTCGTGCGAGCCGGCACGACCGGCGCCATGCGGTTCGAGGTGCAGGGGATCGTCGGGGGCGTGCCTCGGGTGATCCTCGAGCACGTGACGCGCATCGACGACGACCTCGCACCTGACTGGCCTCAGCCGGTCGGGCACTCCGGCTACCGGATCGTGGTGAGCGGCAACCCGTCGTACATCTGCGACGTGCAGATGATGGGTGACGACGGTGATCACAACACCGGTGGGCTCGTCGGCACCGCCGGGCGCCTCGTGAACGCGATCCCGGCGGTGTGCGAGGCCGCGCCCGGTCTCCTCTCGGTGCTCGACCTGCCGCTGGTGCCGGCGAAGGGACTCGTCAGGTCCTGACCGCGAGTTCGGCGGCGTCGCGGAAGGCCCCCTCGAGCCGTTCGATCGAGCGGGCGTCGCCGATGACGTCGACCGGGACGCCCGTCGCCCGCCACGCGTCGACGACGTCCGACGCGCCGCCGGTCGGTGCGGCGCACAGCACGCTCGTCGCCGGGATGGCGAACTCGGCGCCGTCGGTGCCGACGGCACGCACGCCATCGTCGGTGATGGCGGTGGCCCGGGTACGCATGCGGAGGGTGACGCCGGCGGCCTCGAGGTCGGCGATCCAGCGGAACCGGCCGGGGAGGCCGAGTTCACTCCCGACGACGCCGCTCGGCTCGATGACGGTGACGTCGTGACCACGGTGGCGCGCGCGGCGGGCGAGCGTGAGCCCGGCCTTGCCGCCGCCGAGCACCACCACCGGTCCGTCGGGCAGATCGACGGTTCCGGCGGCCCAGGCTCCGAGATCACGGGTGGCGTGCACGTGGGGCCGATCGGCCCCGGAGAGATCGGGTACGCCCCAGGTCGCGCCCGTCGCCAGTACGACCCGATCGAACCCGGTGGCGTCGGCCGCGGTCGCCGGGCGATCGAGCACGATGTCGACCGCGTGGCGGGCGACCTGCCCGGTGAGCCAGGTGACCATGCGGTCGAGGTGCTCGTCCGCGCCGGCCGCGACCGCGAGCATGCCGCCGAGACGCGCGCCCGCTTCCTGCAGCACGACGCGGTGCCCGCGGGCCGCGAGCCGCCAGGCCACGTCGAGTCCGGCCGGCCCGCCGCCGACGACGAGCACGCGTCGCGGGACGGGTGCGGGCGTGAGCGCCAGTTCTGCGTCGCGCGCGGTCTCGGGACGGGCCACGCAGGCCACGTGCGAGTTCAGGAAGATGTTGCCGATGCAGCGGTACTGGTAGATGCACGGCCGTACCTCCGCGAGGCGGCCCTCGGCGACCTTGACCGGGAGGTCGGGGTCGGCGAGCAGGGGGCGACCCATCGCCACGAAGTCGGCGTCGCCCGCGGCGAGCACGGCCTCGGCGGCCTCGGGATCGAGGTGTCCGAAGGTGATGACGGGAACGGCCCCGTCGATGGCCGTGCGGATGGCGGCCGCAGCGGCCACGAGCGCGCCCGGCGTATGGGGAGTGTGAGCATCGGTGATGCCCGTCCCCACCGACGGGTCGGCGTACGCGCTCACGTGGAGGGCGTCGACGCCGGCGTCGACGAGTCCTGACGCGAGCTCGATCGCATCCTCGAGCGTCTCGTGCGGATCGCGGTGGTGCTCGACCGAGTTGAACCGGACCCACATCGGCATCGTCGGGCCGAGCCTGGCCCGTGTCGCGGCCACCGTCTCGAGGAGCAGGCGGTCCCGACGGGCCCGATCGCCGCCCCACTCGTCGTCGCGGGTGTTGGTCGACGGGGATCGGAACGCGTCGAGGATGTACCCGTGGCCGCCGTGGATCTCGATCGCGTCGACCCCGGCGCGCCGGGCCCGGTCGGCGGCCGCGGCGAACGCCTCGATGACGTCGAGGAGATCCTCGGTGGTCGCGATGCGCAGGTCGACCCGAGAGGTGGGGGTCGTGAACGGACGCTGCATCGCGGCGTGCTCCGCATCGCTGATCACCCGGCCGATCCGATCGGGGCCGTGGTAGTGGGGTGCCGACGGCATGAGGAGCGGGCTCCCGGTCTCGATCGCGTGGAGCGACTGCGGTCCGCCGTGGGTGAGCTGGAGTGCGAGTCGCGCGCCGTGGCGCTGGACCCGTCGGGCGAGTTCGGCGACGCCGGCGACGTGGTCCTCGGTGTGGAGCGCGGTCTGCTCGGCCGAGAACGCGCCGCCCGGGTAGGCCACGGCCACCGACCCGACGAGGATGAGTCCGACCCCGCCACGGGCACGCGCCTCGTAGTGGTCGATCTGGCGGGCCGAGACGGTCCCGTCCGACTCGGCGAGGGCGTCGCCCATCGGGCACATGAGCATCCGGTTGCGGACCGTGAGGGTGCCGATGCGCCCGGGTGCGAGCAGGTGGGGGAACGCCGTCACCGGGCCATCGTGCCACCTCCGCCCCGGTTGCGCGTGCGGCGGTCGTCCGTGGGATCCTGCGCCGATGCTCGAGGGTCACGTCCATCCCGACTTCGCGTCGGTCGCCACCGCGTTGCGGGCCGCGCTGACCCATCGATCGCTCCACCCGGGTGGCGGAGCGGTGGCGGTCGTGCACCGCGGTGAGGTGGTCGTCGACCTCTGGGGCGGGACCCGCGATGACGGCACGGACCCCTGGCGGGCCGACACGGTCGGTCTGTCGTTCTCGACGACGAAGGGCGTGGTGGCGACCGTCGCGCACCGTCTCGCCGATCGGGGTCTGCTGGACGTGGACGCCCCGGTCGCGGAGTACTGGCCCGAGTTCGCGGCGGCCGGCAAGGAGCGGATCACCGTCCGTCTCCTGCTCGCCCACGACGCTGCGATGCACCGGCTGCGCGGCCTCGTCCCGGATGCGTTCGCGTTGCTCGACTGGGACGCTACGTGTGCAGCCCTCGCAGCCGCCGCGCCGATGTGGGAGCCCGGCACCCGGGCCGGGTACCACGGCGTCACCTACGGGTGGCTGGTCGGGGAGGTCATCCGGCGGATCACGGGCGACACCGTCGACGCCGCGGTGCAACGGGAGGTGGTCGGCCCGCTCGGCATCGACGCGATGGGTATCGGGTGGCCGGAGGAGCGCCGCGACGAGCGCGCCGATCTCATCGTCGCCTCGAGCCCGACCGCGCGCTTCGAGGCGCGTGCGGACCGTGGTGCCACCGTCCGGTGGGTGCAGCCGACCGTCGACGCGTTCGTCGTCCCCGAGTTCACCGAGTTCATCCGTTCCGATGCCGTCTACGCGGGCGAGTTGCCGGCGCTCAACGGCTGTTTCACCGCGCGGGGGCTGGCCCGGATGTACTCCGTTCTCGCCCACGGCGGTGTCGACCCGGTGACGGGGGAGCGGTACCTCGGCGAGGCCACGCTGCGGCGGGCGACCGAGATCCAACGGCCGGGTCGGCGTCCCGATGCCGTGGTCGGGTTCCCGATGCGCTGGCGCCTCGGCTACCACATGGCCGCGACGAACCGTGGGGTGATCCCGAACGCCTTCGGGCACTTCGGATTCGGCGGATCGGGCGCGTGGGCCAGTCCGGACGACGACCTCTCGGTCGCATTCGTGTGCAATCGCGTCGCGGGCACGCCCTTCGGCGACTTCCGCATGTTGCGCATCGGTGCCGCGGCACTGCGGGCCGCCCGCGCCCGCTGAGCGCAGCTAGGCGAACGGCGTCCTGAGTTCCGGCGTCGGGGACGCGTCACACGCGATCAGCCCGGCCCGCTCGACGGCGGCGCCGCGGTGCTCGAGCGCTTCGAGGTAGCCCGGGAAGGTCTCGAGCGACAGGAACGCGGCGCGACTCGGGTACCAGACGGCGACGACCTCGTCGTAGTCCTCGTGCTCGCAGCCGATGACGACCTCGCGCGCGTCGGTCGACCACAGGATCGCACCCCCCGCCGCAGCGATGGCCTGGAACGCCACGATGCCGTAACGCAGGTAGGCCTCGCGGCCGGAGACGTCGGGGTCCGCGCCCGACCAGTCCGCCGGGTAGGCGGCTCGGTCACGGTACTTGTTGAGGTTGAGCATGACGACGGGCGACGGATCGTCGGCGTCGACCACCGCCCGGATCGTGGTGAGGTCGGGCTGCACGTGGTCGGACATCGTCGGACTCCGGGGTGGGCGCTACTTGGCGAGCAGGGCGAGGAGTGATCGCGTGACGATGGCTTCGGCCTCGGCGGCGCTGTGTGCGGCCACCACACGCAGGTACTCGATCGATTCGAACGAGCAGGCGACCTCGAGCGCGCTCAGCAGTTCGCGGGCGTCCACCGCACCACGACCCCGCAGCTCCCGTTCGAACTGGAGCTCGAGCTGCTCGCGGAGCAGGTTCCGGCGATCCCGGATGGTGCGGCGCATGGCCGCGGACTGGTCGATGAGGTGCCGCCCGCCGCGGACGATCGGGGCGGTGGCCGCGTGGATCAGGATGCGTTGGTGCGCGAGCGCTGCGGCGCGTTCGGCCCGGGTGCCGGTGGCGTCCGGCGCGTCGTGGAGCGCGCCGGTGCGCTCCCACTGCTGCGCGACTGCGATCTCCACGAGGGAGTCGAGGTCCTCGAACAGACGGAAGACGGTGCGGACGGACACGCCGGCCCGGTCGGCGACCTCGGCCGCGCTCGGGCGCAGCGTGCCCTCGCGGCAGAGGGCGAGGAGGGCCTCGACGACGGCATCGTGGCTGCGCTGCGAACGCGCGCGGCGCCCGTCGATGGCACCCTCGTCCTTCGAGAGTGCGCGCGTGATGGTCGTGGTGGCGTCGGGTTTCGGCACGCCCTCAGGGTAGAAAATGGCAGTCGGAGTGTCAACTTCTGTTGACACCGCGCGCGCCGCGTCCGTACCATCGCCGGCGATGCCCACCCGCCGTTCCCACGTCCGCATCCAGGCGCCTGCCGATCGCGTCTGGTCGATGGTGCGCGACCCGACCGACTGGGCCTGGTTCCCCGAGTTGGGGGTCATGACCATGGAGGGGAATCGCCGCCACGTCACCCTGCCCTCCGGACTGCCCATCGTGGAGGAGATCGTCACGGTCGACGACTCGTTGCGGCGCTTCCAGTACGTGATCGTGGACAACTTCGTCATCTCCGACCACCTCTCGACCATCGACGTCATCGACCTCGAGGACGGCACCTGCCTCGTCACCTACTCGCTCGAGATCAAGCCCGACGCCATGGCGATCATCATCGGGTACGCGACCGGTCGGGCCATCCGCAACCTGCGCGACCTCGCCGAAGGGAACTGATCGTGGGCCGTCGCATCCTCTTCGTCACCACCGACCAGCAGCGTTACGACGGTCTCGGCTGCAACGGCGGGCGGGTCGCTCGGACGCCGGTCATCGACGCGATCGCGGCGGATGGCGTCCGCTACGAGCGCGCCCACCCGCCGAACGTCGTGTGCATGCCGTCGCGTTCGACCATGATCACGGGGCAGCACGTGTACCACCACGGCGTCTGGATGAACGGTGTGCCGCTCCCCGCCGACGCCCCGAGCGTGGCCCGGTACCTGCGCGAGGAGGCCGGGTACCGCACTGCGCTCGTCGGCAAGGCCCACTTCGAGCCACTCCTCGACCCGTTCCTCATGTTCGAGGAGAACAAGATCGCGATGACCGACTCGTTCGGTCCGATCCGCGGGTTCGAGCACGCCGAGTTCGCGACGCATGCGGCCCGCGGCTACGCGCACTACGCCCAGTGGATGGCCAAGGAGCACCCCGAGGCCGCGAACGGCTTCTACCCGGTGCTCAACTTCAGCCTCGAGGTCAACGAGACCGGCGGTGGCGACACCGGAGCGCCCCAGGTGGCGGTGAACCCCGTACCGCGCGAGTGGTACCAGACCGACTGGGTCGCGGATCGCACGATCTCGTGGCTCGAGTCGTTGGAGGCCGACGACGACTTCTTCTGCTGGATGTCGTTCCCCGACCCGCACCACCCGTGGGACCCGCCGGAGTCCGAGGTCGGTCGGTACGACTGGCGCGACCTCGACCTGCCCGAGGGGTACCCGGTCGACCGCGCCGAGCGCGAGGCCATCCTCGACGCGAAACCGATCCACTGGCGCCGCTGGTACGACGGCACGCTCGTCTCGAACTACGAGGCGCCGCGGGCGTGGGTCCCCTCGACCCTGACGCCCGAACAGATCCTCGAGATCAACGCGCGGGTCCACGTGAAGAACGAACTCATCGACGAGGCCCTCGGCCGGGTCATGGCGGTGCTCGAGGCGCGCGGATGGACCGACACCACCGACGTCATCTTCACGACCGACCACGGCGAGTTCCAGGGCGACTTCGGCCTGCTGTTCAAGGGGCCGTACCACGTCGACTCGCTCATGCGGCTGCCGATGATCTGGCGGCCCGCCGCGAGCGCCGGTGTCGACGCGTCGGTGGTGTCGGCTCCGGTCGGCATCCTCGATCTCGCACCCACCTTCTGTGAGATCGCCGGCCTGCCGGTGCCCGAGTGGATGGACGGCTCGCCCCTGCCCGTCTCCGACGCGGCCGCCGACGCACAGGGGCGTGACTCGGTCGTGACCGTGTGGGACTCCGTGCACCCGAACGGCACCGCCATCCACCTGCGGACGATCCACCGCGACGGCTGGACCTGCACGACTGCGCTCCCGGGCACGGTGCACGACGGCACCGAGGGCGAGCTCTACTGCCACGCCGAGGACCCGTTCCAGCGCGTGAATCGTTGGGACGACCCGAGCGTGCGGTCGCTGCGGGACGACCTCGTCGCCGCGTGCATGGCGGAACTGCCGGCCTGGCCGGAGCATCCGGCGGCGCTCGGCGCCCCGGTCTGACCGCGACGCGGTCCCGATCGGTCGGTCTGGGTAGCCTGCGCCGCA
>JBEAXD010000086.1:0-4721 GCA_041159995.1 Actinomycetota bacterium
GTCCCTTCGCATCGAGGGAGTGCTGGTAGCTCCCCTCGATGCGAAGGGACGGGTCGTGATGCCCGTCGACTTCCGCGCCGGCCTCGCCGACGGGTGCCACGTGGCGCCCGGTCTGGACCGCTGCGTGTCCGTCTACCCGGACGCCACCTTCGATCAGGTCCGTGCCCGCGTCACCGAGGCCGCCCGACGCGGCACGCGCCAGCGCAACGCCGCGCGCGCGTTCATCGGCAACTCCCGGCGGGTCGAGGTGGACCGGCAGGGACGCGTCGCGCTCCCGCCGACGCTGCGCGAGCTCGCCGGTCTCGATCGCGACGTGATCGTGGTCGGCATCGACGAGCGCATCGAGATCTGGGACCTCGCGCGCTGGCGCGAGCAGGAGGCCATCGGTCTCGAGGACCTGGCGACGTCGCCGGACCTCGCGGACCTCGGGATCATCTGATCGAGGACGGACGACGACATCACGCCGCCGTCGGGCGGTGCACGACCAGCACGACCAGCGAGACACCTTTGACAGGTGGGACCGGAGTCCGGCCCACCACCAGCCCTCCGGGCGGCACGGGAGAAGGCCCCACTCCGCCCGCTTTCTGCCGAGTGCCGACGGAGAGAAAACCGTTCGGCACGCATGGCTGTCCGGAGGGCTGGTGGGGGACCGGGCGACGGGTCCTGCGAACGAAGCAGCGGGGGCGAGGAAGCGGTGAGCGAGGGGTTCGAGCACCTTCCGGTGATGGCACGGGAGGTCCTCGAGCACCTCGCACCGGTCCCGGCGGGCACGGTCGTCGACTGCACGGTCGGCGGGGCCGGGCACGCCGGGCTCCTCCTCGAGACCCGCCCCGACCTCCGAGTCCTCGGCATCGACCGGGACGAGGTGGCCGTGGCGGTGGCCCGGGAACGGCTCGGCCGGTTCGGCGAGCGGGCCCGGGTGGTCCACGCAGCGTTCGGAGATCTCACCGAGACCGTACGACGAGAGACCGAGGGAGACATCGTGGGCATCCTCTTCGACCTGGGCGTGAGCAGCCCCCAGTTGGACCGGCGGGCGCGGGGCTTCTCGTACTGGGATGACGCGCCGCTCGACATGCGGATGGACTCGTCGCAGGCGCTCACCGCGGCCGAGGTCGTCAACACGTACGAGGAGGCCGAACTCACCACGATCATCGCCACCTTCGGCGAGGAGCGGTTCGCCTCCCGCATCGCGCGCGAGATCGTCGCTCGGCGACCGATCGCCACGACGGGGGAACTCGTCGAGGTGATCAAGGACGCGATCCCGGCCCCCGCGCGTCGGAAGGGTGGTCATCCGGCGCGTCGCACCTTCCAGGCCATCCGCATGGAGGTGAACCGCGAGCTGCCCCAGCTCGAGGCGGGTCTCGACGAGTCGGTGCACCTGCTCGTCCCGCGTGGTCGGGTCCTCGTGCTGGCGTACCACTCGCTCGAGGACCGGGCGGTGAAGCAGCGGTTCAACACCTGGGCCGGTCGTGGCCCGAAGATCGGCCGCCCGGATCTCCCGGTGTCGACCGCTCCGGACCCGATCGTTCGCCTCGTGACCCGCAAGCCCGTGCGGCCGGGTGCGGACGAGGTCGAGGCGAACCCGCGCGCCCACAGCGCACTGCTCCGGGTCGTGGAGCGCCTCGGATGACCGCGACGCTGCGCGCGCCGGCCCGCCGGCCCGCCGCTCGACCGGCCCGCACGCCCGCCCGGGCGCGCCTGCGTGTGATCGGCGCGGCCGACCGTCGGGCGCGGACCCGCGCCCACCGGATCCGGCTCCTCGTCGTCGCGTTCGTCGCGGTCGTCGGCGGCGCGGTGTACCTCCAGATCGAGCTCGCCCAGCAGCAGGTCCGCCTGCGCGAGCTCACCGTCCGGACGCGGGCCGCGCAGGCCGAGTACCAGAGCGAGCGACTCGCACACGCCGAGGCGACGGCCCCGGCGCGCATCATCGAGCGGGCGACCCGTCTCGGCCTCGTGCCGGCGACGACCCCCCGCTACGTCAGCGTCCCCGGTGTTCTTCCCCCCTCGGGCACCTCGGACGTCGCAACGTCATCCACGCTCGGCGAGGGCTGGGAGAAGGTGAAGCCGCACCTTGCCGCGCGACCGTGAGCCCCGCGAACCGCGCGCCGGATCCGTTCGGACGCTCCCGTCGACGCCGTCCGGGCGCCGGGACGAGACCCGACGGTCGGTTGCCGCACCCGGCACCGCCGCCCGCGGGCGCGACCGTGCGCCGCGTGCGTCGCGAGGTGCCGTGAGCGATGCGCCCATCGGGTCGGTCACGCGCTCCACGCGCACCACCCGGACGCCGAACCGATCCACCGACCGAGACGGCTCGGGCCGGACCCGCACCTCCGGGGCGCGTCCGGCCTCGACGCGCGGGGCGCGTGCCCGCGTCGAGGCCCGACCCGCCGCGCGCACCGCGGGCTCGGCCCGCACGGCGGGCACCTCCGCCCGATCGACGGCGCGGCCGACTCCCGGACGGACGACGGCCCGCAGCGCGCCCCCGCGATCGGTGCGGGTTCGCGAGCCCTGGGCCGGTCGCCTCGCCCGCGCCGTCGCCGCCACCGCGGTGGCCGTCGGCACCTCGATGGTCGACCGGGCGGGGGAGCGGCTCCGACGACCGCCGGCCCGGGACCGTCGTCGGACGAAGGCCGAGGTGGCCCGTTCGACGAGCCGCCGGCTCGTCGCGGTCACGGTGGTCGTGGTGCTGTTCTTCGCCGCGGCCATCGTGAAGATGGGCGTGCTCCAGACCGCCGAGCGGGGGCGGTACCTCGCGTGGGCCGTCGGTGAACGCGAGCGGTCGACCGAACTCGCCGCCGATCGCGGCACGATCTTCGACCGCAACGGACGCGACCTCTCGATGTCGGTGCCGAGCCGGACCATCGTCGTGGACCCGACGCTCGTGGAGGACAAGGTCGGGACCGCGGCGAAGCTCGCGCGTGTGCTCGACCGCCCGCAGCGGGACATCCTGCGGATCCTGCGCACCCGGAATCGACGCCAACTGGTCGCGACCGGCATCGACGAGGCGCGGATCGATCGGCTGCGGCGCATGGGGATCCCGGTGCTCGGCGACGCCGGACCGGGCGAGGTCGTCGTCGACCCGACCCGCATCATCGACAGCGCCTCGGCCGCCCGGCGCATGGCGCCGGTCCTCGGCATGACGGCGGCCCGCATCCGCACCATCCTCGACCAGCAGGTTCGCTTCGCCTACCTGGCTCGCCAGGTCGACGACGCGACGGTGCGGCGCGTCCGACGCCTCGACCCGAAGGCGGTCGAGGCCGGATCGATGTACCTCCTCGGCGGCGTCTACATGGTCGACGAGCCGAAGCGCGTCGACACGAGCGGGGGCGACCTCGCGGCCCCGGTCATCGGCCGGGTGAACGTCGAGGGCGCGGCCCTGTCCGGGCTCGAGGCGGGCAACGACGACATCCTTCGCGGCGAGCCGGGTCGCATCGTGTCGCAGTTCGACGCGCAGGGTCGCGAGATCCCGAAGTCGCGCCGGGCGTTCGTACCGGCGCGACGGGGGCAGGACCTCGTCCTCACCCTCGATCAGGATCTCCAGTACGTGGTCGAGCAGCGCCTGCTGGCCCAGGTCGTGGCGACCGCCGCGACCGGCGGTACGGCGGTGATCGCCGATGTGCGCTCGGGCGACGTGCTCGCCATGGCCTCGGTCGTCGGGGCCGACGTGGCGAAGAACGCGCCGGCTCGGCTCGCCAGGTCCTACGAGCAGAACCGGCCGCTCACCTGGACCTACGAGCCGGGTTCCGTGAGCAAGATGATCACCTTCGCCGGCGCAGTGGAGCGCGGCCGGGTCACGGCCGACCAGGTGTTCACCGGTGTGGGCAACTCGATCCCGATCCCGGGCTTCGAGCAGCCGCTCGTCGACGACCACCCGCACCCGTCGGTGATGAGCGCGACCGACATCGTCGCGGAGTCCTCCAACGTCGGGACGCACATGGTGGCCGAGTTGCTCGGGAAGGCCGACCTCTCCTACTTCATGCACGCGTTCGGGTACGGGGTGACCACCTCGATCCCGTTCCCCGGGCAATCACCCGGCATCCTCGCCCCGGTCTCGCAGTGGACCGAGTCGGACATGTACACCAAGCCCATCGGCATGGGCGTCTCGGTCACCCCGATGCAGGTGCTCAACGCGTACATGACGATCGCGAACGGCGGCCGCATCGTGCACCCGCGCCTCGTCGCCGCCCACATCGACGCCGAGGGTCGGCGCGTCCCGGTCCCGCGGGTGCGCAGTGACCGGGTCGTCACCGCCGAGACCGCGCGCACCATCACCGACATGCTCGCCCACGTCGTCGCGCCGTCCCCCGCGACCGGCGGGTCGGCGGCGATCGCGGGCTACACGGTCGCCGGCAAGACCGGGACGGCGCGGCAGGTGACCGGCGCCGGCAAGGACGCGTACTCCCTCGCCAAGCTCGAGGCCACCTTCGTCGGGTTCGCCCCGGCCGAGAACCCGCGGCTCGCCGCGATCGTGGTGCTCGACGGACCCGCCGGCAACAAGGGGTTCTACGGCGGCGGCAAGTCCGGCCCGCTCTTCGCCCAGATCATGGGGTACGCACTGCGGAGCCTCGGCGTGGCCCCGACCCGCGACCCCCAAGGTCCGAGTCAGGCCGTGACCGGCCCGCTCGTGGCGCCGCGCCCGGCCCGGCCCGCCGGACCCGGCCTCGTCGGCACGCCGCTCGCCGGTACCGTGTCGGCAGCCGAGGCCGCCGCCGTAGAACCCC
>JBEAXD010000213.1:0-8164 GCA_041159995.1 Actinomycetota bacterium
GTCTCTGGGCCACGACCCAGCGCGACTCGTGAGCGACTACCGGTTCGAGGACCCGGACACCGAGCTCGCGCTCGGGTTGCGCGGGGCCGAGGCCGAGGCCATCGGCGATCTCGCCCGCTCCGTGCGCATCGTGCTCGACGCGCCGTTGCCGCCGCCCGGGGACGAGGCGGCCCGTGATCGGCTCTTCCCCCGCGCCTACCTCGACCCGACCGAGGACGCCGCGGAGCTCGCGTTCCAGGCCGCGGTCCACGCCGACCTGGCGGCGGGTCGGATCGCCGCACTCGACGGACTCATCGACGACCTCGAGGCGGCCGAACGGGTCCGGGGTGGCGTGCGCGTCGTGCTCGACGCCGATCGGGTGGGCCTCTGGGTCGGGGCGATCAACGATCTCCGTCTCACCCTCGGTACCCGGATCGGAGTGGCCGACGACGACCCGGAGTACGCCGGTCCGGTGGCGGCCGACGCCGGCGACGTCGGGCTCTCCACTGGCTCACCGGCCTCCAGGAGGGTCTCATCTCCTACCTCCTCGTCTGAGGCGGCGTCGCGCCATGGCGCGCGCCGGCGCGGGCCGCGCTATCCTCGGACCGACCGTCACCGGGATCCTGTGAGATCCCTACGGACCCGCAGCACCGAGGATCACCATGGCCGAGAGCCGCCGAGACGCCGAGCGCGTCACATCCGAGCACGAGCCGACGGCCCCCGCGTCAGGGGGTCGTTCCGTGTCCGGATCCGGGCCGGCGGGCGCGATGGTCCTCCGGACGACGGTGTTCTCGCCCGACGACCTGCGACGGGCCCACACCCGGATCGCGCACGAGATCGTGGAGCGCAATCGGGGTGCGGCGGACGTCGTGCTCGTGGGCCTGCACTCCCGTGGCCCGGCGATCGCGGCCCGGCTCGCCGCGGCCATCGCCGGCTTCGAGGGCGCCGACGTGCCGGTGGGCACCCTCGACGTCACGTTCCACCGCGACGACGTCGGCCTCCGGCCCCTGCACCCCGCCGGGCCCACCGCGGTCCCCGTGGACGTGACGGGCCGGGTCGTGGTGCTCGTCGACGACGTCCTCTTCACCGGGCGCACCATCCGGGCGGCCATGGACGCCATCACCGAACTCGGCCGGCCCCGCTCGATCCAACTCGCGGTGCTCGTCGATCGGGGTGGGCGGGAGCTGCCCATCCGGGCCGACTTCGTGGGCCGCAACCTGCCGACCCGGCTCGCCGAGGACGTCCGGGTGCGTCTCGTGGAGACCGACGAGGTCCCCGAGGACACGATCGAACTCTGGGGCCCGCCCGAGGGAGCGGCGGAGGAGACCGACTCGTGAAGCACCTGCTCTCGATCGCCGACCTCTCGCGGTCCGACCTCGACGAACTCCTCGACCTCGCCGCCTCGTTCCTGTCGGTGACCCAACGCGAGACGCCCAAGGTGCCCGCCCTGCGCGGTCGCACCGTGGTGTCGCTGTTCTTCGAGGACTCCACCCGCACCCGCCTGTCGTTCGAGACCGCGGCGAAGCGGCTCTCGGCCGACGTCATGGTGTTCAGCGTGGCCACCTCCTCGGTGAAGAAGGGGGAGGGCCTGCGTGACACGGTCGCCACGATCGCCGCGATGGGGATCGACGCGGTCGTCGTGCGCCACGCGTCGGCCGGCGCGCCCCGCCGCATCACGGAGTGGATCGACGCGAGCATCGTGAACGCGGGCGACGGTCGGCACCAGCACCCGACCCAGGCGCTCCTCGACGCGTTCACGATCACCCAGCACCGCGGCCGGGACCTCTCGGGCATGCGGGTCGCCATCGTCGGGGACGTGCGCAACTCCCGGGTGGCCCGTTCCGACGTGCAGGCCCTGTCGATGCTCGGCGCCGAGGTCACCCTCGTGGCGCCCCCGACGCTGCTGCCGGAGACGCTCGAGGGGTGGCCGTGCACGAGCGCCGTCGACCTCGACCCGCTCCTCCCGGACCTCGACGCGGTGATGCTGCTGCGCATCCAGCACGAACGCGACGCGGGCACGCGGTTCCCGTCGCTGCGCGAGTACACGGCGCGCTACGGCCTCACCGAGGATCGGGCCCGGCGGCTCCACCCGGACGCACTCATCATGCATCCGGGTCCCATGAACCGGGGCGTGGAGATCGCCGCCGCGGTCGCGGACGGTCCCCGATCGGTGATCGCCGAGCAGGTCACGAACGGCGTGGCCGCCCGCATGGCGGTCCTCTGGAAGTTGCTCGGCGCAGGAGGCGACGTTGTCTGAGTTCGTGATCCGAGGCGGCGAGATCGTCGATCCGAGCGGTCGGCGCACGGCCGACGTGCTGGTGCGTGACGGCGTGATCGTCGAGGTCGGGGTCGGGCTCGACGCCGCCGAGGTGCTCGACGCCGGCGGGGCGATCGTCACCCCCGGATTCGTGGACCTCCACACCCACCTGCGGGAGCCGGGTGATGAGGATGCCGAGACGATCGAGACCGGCAGCCGCGCCGCCGCGCTCGGCGGCTACACGGCCGTGGTCGCGATGCCGAACACCCGTCCGCCGCTCGACGACCCGACCATCGTGCGTGCCGTGCTCGCCATCGGAGCCGACGCGCTCTGTGAGGTCGTGTCCTCCGGGTGCATCACGCGGGGTCGCGCCGGTGAGGCCCTCGCGCCGATGGGGGAACTGCACGCGCTCGGTGTGCGGGTGTTCACCGACGACGGCGCCTGTGTGATGTCGGCCGGTCTCATGCGCCGGGCGATGGAGTACTCGCTCGGACTCCCCGGCGCCATCATCGCCCAGCACGCGGAGGACGAGTCGATGTGCGCCGGCGGGTCGATGCACGAGGGTGCGGTCTCGAGCCGCCTCGGCATCCCGGGGCGACCGGGGGAGGCCGAGGCGATCATCGTCGCCCGGGACATCCGCCTCGCCGCCCTCACCGGGGCCCACGTGCACTTCCTGCACCTGTCGACCGCGGCGTCGGTCGATCTGGTGCGCGGAGCCAAGCGGGACGGCGTGCGGGTCACCTGTGAGGTGGCACCCCATCACTTCACGCTCACCGACGAGGCGTGTGCGACCTTCGATCCGGCGTTCAAGGTCCACCCGCCCCTGCGGAGCGCGGCCGACGTCGACGCGGTGCGGGCCGGACTCGCCGACGGCACGATCGACGCGATCGCGACCGATCACGCGCCACACACCCCGGAGATGAAGGAGCGTCCCTTCGAGGAGGCGCCCCCGGGCATGCTCGGCCTCGAGACGGCGGCGGCACTCGCGCTCACCGAACTCGTCGAGCCCGGCATCCTCACGCTCGAGCAGGCCCTCGCCGCGCTCTCCTGGAACCCGGCCCGGATCGCGGGGATCGAGGCCCGGCACGGTCGGGTCGTCGCGCCGGGGGCGCCGGCCAACCTCTGCGTCCTCGATCCGGCCGCGACCTGGACCGTCGATCCGATGTCGTTGGCCAGTCGGGCCCACAACACGCCCTACGCGGGCCGGAACCTGCGGGGCCGGATCCGCCACACGGTGCTGCGCGGCGAACCGGTCGTGCTCGACGGGAGGGCAACACGATGAGCCACCGATACGAACCGGCACTGCTCGTGCTCGCGGACGGTGAGGTGTTCGAGGGCGAGGCCTTCGGCGCCCGGACCGATGCGGCCGCCACCGGGGAACTGGTCTTCAACACCGCGCTGAGCGGGTACCAGGAGATCATCACGGACCCGTCCTACGCCGGGCAGGTCGTGACCTTCACGTATCCGCACATCGGGAACTACGGCACGAATCCGGACGATGACGAGTGCGCGCATCCGCACGTACGGGGGATCGTCACCCGCGACGTCGCGGTGCGGCCGAGCAACCACCGATCCACCGAGTCCCTCGACGCGTTCCTGGATCGGCACGGGGTGCCGGGGATCACGGGGATCGACACCCGCCGTCTCACCCGGCACCTGCGCGAGCAGGGCGCGGTCCCGGGTGCGTTCGGGACGGACGAGGCGGCGGTGCGGGTCGCCGCGGCGGCCGCGACCGGGACCGAGGGGGTCGACCTCGTCGCCACGGTGACCACGGTCGAGCCCTACATCGTCGGCGACGCGGACGCACCGTTCTCCGTCGTCGCGTACGACTTCGGGATCAAGCGCACGATCCTGCGCCACCTCGCCGGTGCCGGGTGCCGGGTGGAGGTCGTGCCGGCGTCGACGCCGGCGGCGGAGGTCATCGCCCGCAACCCCGACGGCGTGTTCCTCTCGAACGGACCCGGGGATCCGGCCGCCGTGGTCGGGGCGCCCGACAACGCCCGGCTCCTCGTCGAGTCGGGGCTGCCGCTGTTCGGGATCTGCCTCGGCCACCAGATCCTCGGTCTGGCGCTCGGGGCCGGGACCTACAAGTTGCCGTTCGGCCACCACGGGGGGAACCACCCGGTCCGCCACGAGGCCACCGGTCGGGTCGAGATCACCAGCCAGAACCACAACTACGCGGTGGACCCGGGCGCCATGGACCGCAGCGTGGAGGTCACCCACGTCAACCTCAACGACGGTGTCGTCGAGGGTCTCCGGCTCCCGGACGCCCCGGTGTTCTCGGTCCAGCACCACCCCGAGGCCGGGCCCGGACCGCACGATGCCGCCTACCTGTTCGAGGAGTTCACCACCCTCATGACCGAGGCCCGCTGATGCCCAAGCGCACCGACATCGAGTCGATCCTCATCATCGGATCCGGTCCGATCGTCATCGGACAGGCGTGTGAGTTCGATTACTCCGGCACCCAGGCCTGCCGGGTGCTGCGCGACGAGGGGTACCGGATCATCCTCGTCAACTCGAACCCGGCCACGATCATGACCGACCCCGAGTTCGCCGACGCGACCTACGTCGAGCCGCTCACCGTGGACAGCGTCACCCGCATCATCGAGAAGGAGCGCCCCGACGCGGTGCTGCCGACCCTCGGCGGACAGACCGCGCTCAACCTCGCCATCGAACTCAGCGAGTCGGGGGTGCTCGAGCGCTACGGGGTCGAGATGATCGGCGCCAGCGCCGAGGCCATCCACACCGCCGAGGACCGCTCGAAGTTCAAGGTCGCGATGCAGGAGGTCGGCATCGCGAGCGCGAAGTCGGGACTCGCGTACTCGGTGGAGGAGGCGTTGGTCGTCGGCCGGGAGGTCGGTCTGCCCGTCATCTGTCGACCGTCGTTCATCCTCGGCGGTTCCGGAACCGGCATCGCCACGACCGAGGAGGAGCTGCGCGAGGTCGCACGCATCGGGCTCGAGGCCAGTCCGGTGAACGAGATCCTCCTCGAGCGGTCGCTCATCGGCTGGAAGGAGTACGAGCTCGAGGTCATGCGGGACCACGCCGACAACGTCGTGGTCATCTGCTCGATCGAGAACCTCGACCCCATGGGCGTCCACACGGGTGACTCGATCACCGTCGCGCCGGCCCAGACCCTCACCGACGTCGAGTACCAGCGGCTGCGGGACGCGTCGTTCACCTGCATCCGGCGCATCGGTGTCGACACCGGCGGATCGAACGTCCAGTTCGCGGTCAACCCGGCGAACGGCGAGTTCGTCATCATCGAGATGAACCCGCGGGTGTCGCGCTCGAGCGCGCTCGCCTCGAAGGCCACCGGGTTCCCGATCGCGAAGATCGCGGCGAAGTTGGCGGTCGGGTACCGGCTCGACGAGGTCATCAACGACATCACGCGCGTCACCCCGGCCTCCTTCGAGCCGACCATCGATTACGTGGTCACGAAGATCCCTCGGTGGGCGTTCGAGAAGCTCCCGGGTGCGGAGCCCGTCCTCGGCACGATGATGCAATCGGTGGGCGAGGCGATGGCGATCGGGCGGACCTTCCCCGAGTCCCTGCAGAAGGCGCTGCGCTCCCTCGAGACGGGAAGGGGTGGGCTCAACTGCGATCCGACCGAGGTGGAGCTCGACGGTCGCTCACTCGACGACCTCGTGCAGAGCGCGGCCGTCGCCACACCCGATCGGGTGTTCCTCGTCGAAGCGGCGCTGCGACGTGGTGCGTCCGTCGAACGGCTCCACGACGCGACCGCCATCGATCCGTGGTTCCTCGACGAGTTCCAGCGCATCGTCGACGAACGGGCCCGTCTCGCCGGGATCGGTGGTTCCGGCGCGATGACGCGGGCCGACTGGCGCCGGGCCAAGCGGCTGGGGTTCGGGGACGCGCAGCTCGCCCACCTCTGGGCCGAGCCCTACGCCGCGGTGCGCGCGGCCCGTCTGGCCGCCGGGGTCACCATCACCTACAAGACGGTCGACACCTGCGCGGCGGAGTTCGCAGCCGAGACCCCGTACCACTACGGCACCTACGAGGATGAGGACGAGGTGGCGCCGCTCACCCGTGACGCGGTGATGATCCTCGGCAGTGGGCCGAACCGGATCGGCCAGGGCGTCGAGTTCGACTACTGCTGCGTGCACGCGGCCTTCGCCCTCTCGGCGGCGGGTCTCGAGACCGTGATGGTCAACTGCAACCCGGAGACGGTCTCGACCGACTACGACACGAGCGACCGACTCTTCTTCGAACCGCTCACCATCGAGGGGGTCCAGAACGTCGCCGACGCACTCCGGCGGGCCGGGACCCTCCGCGGCGTGATCGTGTCGCTGGGCGGCCAGACCCCGCTCAAGTTGGCCCACGCGCTCGAGGAGAACGGCGTGCCGATCCTGGGTACGAGTCCGGCATCCATCGACCTCGCCGAGGATCGTGAACGGTTCAACGACCTCTGCGACCGCCTCGGCATCCAGCAGCCCCCGGGCGGCACTGCGACCACCGCCGATGCGGCGGCCGAGATCGCGGCGCGCATCGGCTACCCGGTCCTCGTCCGGCCCTCGTACGTCCTCGGCGGGCGCGCGATGCAGATCGTCTACGACGACGAGGGCCTGCGGGCCGCGATGGCCGAACTCACCGCCTTCGGCACGCTCGGTCGGGAGGGGGGCCTGTCGGCCGAGCGTCCGGCGCTCATCGACCGGTTCCTCGAGGAGGCCGTCGAGGTCGACGTCGATGCGCTGCGCGACGTGACCGGCGAGGTCATCATCGGTGGGGTCATGGAGCACATCGAGGAGGCCGGGGTCCACTCGGGCGACTCGGCCTGCGCCATCCCGCCGCCCACCCTCGCCCCGGAGGTCGTGGCCGCGATCGAGGACGCGTCGCGCCGGCTCGCGACCGAGCTCGGGGTCGTCGGCCTGCTCAACGTGCAGTACGCGGTCAAGGACGGCGAGGTGTACGTCATCGAGGCGAACCCGCGGGCGAGTCGGACGGTGCCGTTCGTGAGCAAGGCGACCGGGGTGCCGCTGGCCAAGGTCGCGGCCCGCGTCATGGTCGGTGCGACCTTCGCCGAGCTGCGGGCCGAGGGTCTGCTGCGCCCGCCGGCCGAGGGCGGGCACATCGCGGTGAAGGAGGCGGTCCTCCCGTTCAACAAGTTCCCGCAGGTCGACACGGTGCTCGGGCCCGAGATGCGGTCCACCGGAGAGGTCATGGGCATCGACCGCTCGTTCGGCATGGCCTTCGCCAAGAGTCAGGCGGCGGCCGGGAACCGTCTGCCCGAGTCGGGCACGATCTTCCTCTCGCTCGCCGATCGTGACAAGCGGCAGGGCCTCGTCGCCGCCCACCGGTTCACGGAGCTCGGGTTCGCCATCGTGGCCACCTCGGGTACGGCGGCGGCGCTCGCGGCGGAGGGCATCCCGGTGGCGAAGATCATCGGGAAGGTCGGCGACCGCGAGGGCGTCGATGCGGTGGACCTCATCCAGTCCGGCGAGGTCGACCTCATCGTCAACACGCCCCGGGGTCGGGGGCCGCGGGCCGACGGCGATCACATCCGCATGGCCGCGACCCGATCGAAGGTCCCGTGCCTCACGACCGTCGCCGCCGCGCTCGCCGCGGCGGCGGGCATCGCCGAGATGACGAGCCGCGATCCCGCGGTCCACTCGCTGCAGGAGTACCACCGCGACGCGCAACTGCGGTTCGGCGTATGAGTCGGCGCGGGAGCGGTCGGGTGGACGCGACGGTGCGGATCGGACCGATCACGCTGCCGAACCCGATCGTTGCGGCATCCGGCACCTTCGGGCACGGCGACGAGGTGGCGCGGCTCTGTCCGCCCGCCGACCTCGGCGCCGTCACCGTGAAGTCCCTGGCTGCGTACCCCTGGGACGGGAACCCGGCCCCGCGGCTCCACCCGGCGACGGCCGGGATGCTCAACAGCGTCGGACTGCAGGGGCCCGGGGT
>JBEAXD010000222.1:0-4527 GCA_041159995.1 Actinomycetota bacterium
TGGGCGAGCCGGACCTCGGCCTCCTTCCGGTCGATCGCGATGCCGGCGAGCGCCTGGAGGGTGTCGACGAGCGAGCGTTCCTCATCGGTCGGCTCGTGGACGTCCGGCCAGTACACACCGATGGTCGCGATCGTCTCGCCGCTCTCCGGGTCGAGGACCGGGGTCGACAGCATCGAGCGCAGCCCGGCCCGCAGCATGACGGGGGCGAAGGCCGCGAGGGCGGGCTCCGCGCCGATGTCCGCGGTGTGGACCTGATCCCCGATCGCCGCCGCCCGACCGCAGGCCGCGGTGTCCGGCGCGATCGCGATCGACCGCATGGCGAGCGCGATCTCCTCGGGGATGCTCGGTCCGGCGAGGAAGTCGAGGACGCCGTCCTCGACACGCATCATCGACACCTTCGAGTGCGGGAGGTACTGCTCGATGAGGTCGCACAGGGTGGAGAGCGTCGTGTTGAGCGGGGCCCCACCCACCACGAGTCGGAGGAACTCGGCCTGATCGCGCACGAGGCGCTCGGAGCGGCGTCGATCGGTGACGTCACGGGTGGTGATGACGATTCCGCCCACCGCCGGTTCGTGACGCAGATCGGTGAGGGTCGACTCGCAGTGCCGCCAGGTCCCGTCCCCGCCGAGCATGCGGTACTCGACGACCGGGGACGGGGCACCCGCACCCACGGGCACCTCCACGATGGACCGGAACGCCACGGCCATGAGGTCGATGTCGTTCGGGTGCACGATGGCGGGCCGAGTCGCCCGGCGCTGCGAGATCGCCTCCGACACCCCGAAGAGCTGCTCGGCCTTCCGACTGCGGTAGAGCACGTTCCCGGTCGCGTCAACGATCGAGACCGCATCACCGAGGTTGTGGACCACCTCGGTGAACCGTCGGGCCTCCTGGGAGACGCGCTCCTCGAGCGCGCGGCGCTGGGTCAGGTCACGGATCGTGAAGAGGCGCGCGGTCCCGGTTCCGTAATCGAACGGTGCACCGGAGATCTCGACCCACATGTACTCGCCGTCCGCGCGCCGGAGTTGCAGGTCCCGCGGGGGGATCCGATCCTCGGGCGCCCAGACGCCGACCTCGGACCGCGCCGCGTCGAGCGAGTCGGGGTGCACGTAATCGAGCAGGCGGGAGCCGATGAGTTCGTCCGCCCGGTACCCGCTCATGCGCTCGGTCGCAGCGCTCACGTAGACGATGCCCTGACCCTTCGCGGTCACGATCACCCCGTCCGCGGTGGACTCGACGATCGATCGGAACCAGGACTCCGATCGGGCGAGCTGCTCGGCGAGACGGACGTGCTCGGTGATGTCGTGGGCCTTGAGCGTGTAGAAGGTCCGCCCGTCCGCGCCCCGGTGCTGCGACACGTCGACCGAGGCCAGGACGGGCTGGCCCTCGAGGTCGATGTAGGTGGCGCGACCGCTCCAGTGGCCGTGCTCGGCGAGCGCCGGCAGGGCCTCCTCCTCGTAGATCCTCAGGGTGTCGGCGTCCAGCCGCATGATCACCGTCGCATCGATCCCGGTGAAGTCGCGTACGGAGGCCGGGATCCCGAGACGCATGCGCGCCGTCGGGTTCGCGTACTCGATGTTGCCGCGGGTGTCGAGGATGAAGGCGATGTCCTCGGAGGTGTTGACGAGCGCGCGCAACCGATCGGCGTCACCCTCCATGAGCGTGCGGACGGAGACGTCCTCGAGGATGGACACGTACGTGGCGTCACGGCCCGAACCGACGCGGTTGATCCAGTTGCGGATGTGACGGACCTCGCCGTCCGGTCGCCAGATGCGGAACTGCCCGGACCACTCCCCCTGCTCGATGAGGGCGGCTCGGGCCTCGTCGATGTGCACCGCGTGCACGTCGTCGATCATCTGGATCTCGTCGTCGCGCGTCCCGATCAGTTCGGCGGCACTGCGACCGGAGATCTCCTCCCACCGCGAGTTGACGTAGGTGATGATCCCGAACGCGTCGGTGTAGACGACACCGAGCGGTGAGGATTCGACGATCGACCGCAGCCGGCGCAGTTCCTCGAAGTCCAGCGCGGTGACCGCGCTCGAGCCACGCTCCGCGGATGCGCGCACACTCTCTGCGGTCGTATCGGATTGCATCAGGCCGTCAGTTCCGATCGATGGTCCCAGCCCTGCCCCGGGTCTTCAGCAGCCTAAACCCGCCGACCGATCCCAGCAAGCACCGTGAGTGTCCGTACGGCCACTGGGAGTGTCGATTCGTCACATTCCTGCCCCGGCGGCCCGAGCCCGCAGCACCGTCGCCTTCCCCACCCCCCAGGCCAGCAGCAGGGGTCCGAGCTCGGGATCCACCGCCGCGAGGTCGGGCGGGGCGAGTGCGTAGACGTCTCCGGGATCGGCCCGGACCGCGAACGAATCCCGGGCCATGTGGGGCACCCCGAGCTCGGCCAGCACCGCCCCCGGCTCCCGATGGGCGGACCGGACGATCGAGAGCGGGGTGGCCCGCTGCTCCGCGGGATCGAGGTCGAGCAACGCACCGACCTCGGCCACCACCCGCCGGGTGGCCGCCGCCGCCGCATCGGCGAGGCTGGCCCGCGCCGCCTCGGTCGCCGCCGTCGGACGCCACACGGTGAGCACCCCGCCGGCTCGCTCGGTGAGCCAGCGCCCGAGGCCGGCCGCGAGACCGTCCACGAGCGGCGCCCGGACCTCGGCGAGCAGCCCCAGCCCCCGAGCCACGGCGGCCGCCGGATCCGCACCCGGATCGGTCGCCCCGCGCCGCAGTGCATCGGGCAGTTCGTGCTGATCAGCCATGAGCCCCCATGATGCCCCTCGTGCGGATCCTCGTCACGGCGGTGTTCGAACGCATCGTCTACCACTGCGCCTGCATCGACGACACCGACCCCGGTCGACCGGTGCTCGAGGTCGACGCGATCCTCCGTGAGGGTGACGCCGACGGTCCGCTCCTACTGCCGATGGCCGAACTCAAGCGCATGCTCGGGTTCACCCGAGCCGAGCACCACATCGCCGAGTTCCGGAACCAGGGTCGCACCGAGACACGCGACGGGGTCGAGTACCTGATGTTCCCGGTCTGGAAGGACCTCGGACGTCCCTGAGGCCGGACGGTCGGACGACGTCGGGCACCGGGCACGACCTCAACGCTCGAGGACGTCGCCCACACCACTCCGGGTCGGACGACGTCGGGCACCGGGCACGACCTCAACTCTCGAGGACGTCGCCCTCCATTCGATTCACGGTGCAGCCGAGGTCCTCGAGGTAGGCGACCGAGGCGGCGATGGCGTCGGCCTCGCCGGTGATCTCGAGGATCGTCCAACCAGACTGCGCCTCGACGTTCGCTCGACGGATGCTCGGGATCACGTCGTACCGCTTGATGATCTCGTAGACCATCGGACGGTCGACGAGTTCCTCGGGGAACGACACGAAGAGACGCTGGCTGCTGGTCACGGGGCGCAGGCTAGCGACCGCGGCGCCGGTGCGCACCGCCGATGCCGACCGCCGTGAGCGCATCGGCCGGCTCCTGCACGAGGCCGGTGATGAACGGACCGAACTCCGCGTAGCGCGCCGACACCTCGTCGAAGCGCATCTCGTGGACGATGGCCTTGAGTTGCATCGGGTCGTCGGCGAACAGCGTGACGCCCCACTCCCAGTCGTCGAGGCCGGTCGATCCCGTGATCAGTTGCACGACCCGCCCGGCGTACGTCCGTCCGACCCGTGCGTGGCCGGCCATCAGTTCCTTCCGGGCGGCGAAGTCGAGCGAGTACCAGTTGTCCTCGCCGGTGCGGCGCTTCGACATCGGGTAGAAGCAGATCGACGCGGTCGCCGGCAGGGTCGGGTGCACCCGCTGCTCCCGGTAGTGCGCCATCCGCTCGGACCACTTGGCGAGTCGCGACGCGACCTCGGTCCCGTCGGTGATGCCCTCCTCGGTGGCGAGGCGGGCCCGCTCGTCGTCCTCGGTCGACATGTACTCCGAGCCCTCGGTGAGTGACACGTAGGACCACCCGATCCGCAGGGCGCCCGTCGCGAGGATCTCGTGCTGGAACCGTTGCAGGCGCGCGAGATCGGGTCCGATCGCCATGACTCCGAGATCCGCCTTGTGGCCGAGCACCGGGAACCAGCGAGCCTGGTGGCCGTCGGCGACGAGCGCCTCGTGCGCCCGCAGCACCTCGTCGTGCGTGACCGCGACGTCGACCTCTCCGTCGCGCACGACGTGGAGGAACAGGTGGAGGACGCCCCACCCCTCGGAGGGGATCACCGGTGTGGTCACGGCCGAGAGGCTAGGTCGGGCGCGCTCAGGCGTTCGCAGCCGGCCCGTCGCCCGCCGTGCCGCCCAGCAGTCCCTCGAGCGAGGTGACCGCATCCGCCGGCGGGGCCGTCACCGTGATGTCCGCCCCGTAGTCGAACAGATCGAGGCGCACGGAGGCGTCCACCCCACCCGCGGCGACGGTGGCGGCGAAGCGCACCGGTCGGTCGCGCCCGTCGAACCAGACGTCGACCGGCACCTCGGCGCCGGCGGCCCCGAGGGCGCGGCGCAACGCCTCGCGCCGGGCGTCGGGCGCGCGGT
>JBEAXD010000246.1:0-3938 GCA_041159995.1 Actinomycetota bacterium
CCCCCGTCGCGTCGGCCGTCGCCGCAGCGGGTTCGGACGGCGCGGACCCGCTGGTGGTGATCACCGCGGCGGGGCCGGTGGTGCCGCCGGCCGCGGGCGCCGTGGCCTCGGCGGGCCCGGCCTGGGCGGCGAACACGGCGATGAGTCCGAAGGCGCTCGCGGCGGTCAGACCGTTCACGATGATCCGCGCGGTCGCGGCGGCGTGGGGGCGCTTGGGCATGCTCCCATCATCGGCCCGCGCGGGTGAGCAACCGGAGGGGTTCCCGGCCAAGGTTCGGTAAAGGTTCGTCCCCCCGGGGACCCCGGCCGGTCGGGTCAGCCGTCGTCCCCCGGCAGCACCGCCTCCAGGGCGGCGAGGCGAGCATCCAGGACCGCCGCGTCCGGAGCCGTGACCGTGATGTGGCCGACCTTGCGCCCCCGGCGGGGCGCCTTGGCGTAATCGTGGAGCGTCGCTCCCTCGATCGTCGCGATCGCGCTCGGATCGGGGAGGCGCCCGATGCAGTTCACCATGGCGACGGGGTCACGTCGCTCGGTCGGACCCAGCGGGAGATCGAGCACCGCACGAACGTGGTTCGCGAACTGGCTCGTGGCCGCACCCTCGATGGTCCAGTGCCCGGAGTTGTGGACCCGCGGTGCGAACTCGTTCGCCACGAGCCGGTCGGCCACGACGAACAGCTCGAGGGTCAGCACGCCGACGTGGTCGAGATCGGTGACGAGCCGGGTCACGTGCCCGACCGCGAGGGCCTCGAGGTCCGGGTCGTCGCCGACGACCCGGGATCGCCGGAGGATGCCGTCCCGGTGCTCGTTCGTGACGAGCGGCCAGGTGCGGGTCTCGCCGTCGGCGGTGCGCGCCGCGATCACCGACACCTCGCGGTCGAAGGGCACGAACCCCTCGAGGATGAGGGGTCCCGCCCCGGCGAGCTCGGCGTACGCGGCGTCGATCCCGTCCTCCGAACGGAGCACGATCTGCCCCTTGCCGTCGTACCCGCCCCGACGGGTCTTGAGGATGGCCGGGACGCCGATCTCGGCCACGGCACGGTGGAGGGCTGCGAGGTCATCGACCGCAGCGTGCGGGGCGACGGGGATGCCGAGTGCCTCGAGGCGGCGCTTCTCGACGAGGCGATCCTGCGCGGTCTCGAGCGGATCGATCCCGGGGCGGACGCAGCGTCCCGCATCGAGGAGGGCGCGCACCGTCGGCCCGGGGACACCCTCCCACTCGTAGGTCACCGCGTCGGCGCCGGCGGTGAACTCGAGGATCGATCCGACGTCGTCGAGCGACGCCGTCGTGAGCGGGCCGACCCGGGCCGCGGTGGCGTCAGGGCTCGGATCGAGGAAGCGGACGTCCACGCCGAGGTCCCGCGCCGCGAGGCCGAGCATCCACCCGAGCTGGCCACCGCCGAGGACCGCGAGCGTCCTCACGGTGTGACGGGGAGGTAGACGGGCCGGGCCTCGAACCCGCCCACCGCCACGGCCACACGGCGCAGCAGACCGCGGCGGGCTGCGTCGTAGGCCTCGACCGCATCGGTGTTCGCCCGGACCAGCTGGGGCGCGGGGAGCGCTCGGTCGTAGCCGGTGTACGCGTCGCGCAGCGCGACGACGGCGGTGAGCGCGGGCGAGGCGCCGACGAGCGCTCGCGTACGCGCGACGTCGCCCTCGACGCGGTTCGCGGCGTCGGTGAGGTCGATCGGGTCGGCGCCGCGGGCCGCCGCCGTCCAACCGGCGAGCGAGCGGCGCAGGGATCGGACCGGGGTGCGGTCGCGGGCGCCCGCGCCGTCGAGGGCGCTGAGCAGTCCGGGCACCGTGGCGTACCGGGCGTCGAGGCTCGGCCGCAGTGCGGTGAAGGCTGCGTCGGCGGCGGCGCGGCGGTCGGTCAGGGTTCGGCGGGGGAGCACCACCGCGAACGCGAGCGCGCCCAGGACGAGGGCGATGATGACGACGGCGAGGAGGCGACGGGAGCGCTGCATGACCGTGGGTGACGGTACCCGCCCGGCGTCCCGGGGTCCGTGACGCTCGCGGCCGGGAGCCCTTGGCACCGTCGGTCCCTCCCGCTACCGTCCGACGCATGCGCAGGATCTCCGGGTCCGCCGCGCTCCTCGCGGCCTCGGCGCTCGTCGCCCTCGTGCTCGTCCTCGCGATCCCGGCCGTGCGGGGGACACTCGGTGGCGCCGCCAGTGGCACCGTCGTGCGGACCCTCGATGGGGACACCATCGACGTGCGGCTCGGCGCGAGGGTGCAGCGGGTGCGCCTCATCGGCGTCGACACCCCGGAGACGCACGCGCCCGGTCGCCCGGTCGGCTGCTACGGCCCGCAGGCCGCCGCGTTCACCGCCGAGGTGCTCACCGGGGCGCGGGTGCGTCTCGAGGACGACGTCGAGCGCACCGATCGCTACGGCCGTCGCCTCGCGTACGTGCACGTCGGTGGCCGCCGGTTCAACGATGTGCTGCTCGCGCGGGGTTACGCACGCCTGCTCGTCATCCCGCCGAACGGCACGCACGCCCGCGAGATGCTCGCCGAGGAGATGGCCGCCCGACGTGAGCGTCGCGGCCTCTGGGGCGCGTGTCCCGACGGCACGTGACGATCGCCCCCGCACGCGGTCGGTGTGGGTCGGATGGTCGCCTCACCCGTGTTCGGCGACGATCCCCAGGACGGCGGCGCCGTAGCGCTCGGCCTTGGTCGGGCCGATGCCGGGTACGTCGAGGAGGGCGTCGGCGCTCGTGGGACGGTGCGTCGCGATCGCCCGCAGCGTCCGGTCGTCGAAGACGGTGTACGCGGCCTTGATGTCGTGGGCCCGACACCAGGACCGACGCCAGTCGCGCAGGGCCTCGAAGAGGGGCACGTCGGCCTCGCCGAGTTCGCCGGCGTCGATGCCCTTGAGGCGGGCCCGTGCCGTCGCCGCGCCCTTGCGGTTCACATCGGCCCCGGTGATCTCCTCGAGCGATCGCCCGGTCGCCGCCGCCTCGACGAGATCGAGGAGGGGCGAGCGGGCGCGCCGGGCCGTGCGGGTCCCGAAGTCGCGGTTCGTGGCGTGGCTGCAGTGCAACCACCGGCGCGACCGGCTGAGGGCGACGTAGAGCAGGCGCGACTCCTCGGCGAGTTCGCTCGCCCTGCCCTCGGCGTGCTTGATCGGGACGAAGCCCGCCTCGAGGCCGGTGACCCAGACCGTCTCCCACTCGAGCCCCTTGGCCGCATGGAAGGTGAGCAGTTCCAGCGCGTCGCCGCCCGCGACGTCGTCGTTGCGCAGTGCGGCGGAGAGGAAGCCGAGGAATCCCTCCACACTGCCGATCCCGCCCTCCGCCGCGAGGTACTCCCGGCCCAGCGAGGCGAGGGCCTCGGCGTGCTCGCGCACCTCCTCCGGGGATTCCTCGGCGTCGGACTGCAGGTCGATGAGTGCCTCGGCGAAGGTACGGGCCCCGCCGCCCGCCGTGGCACGCATGCCGGCGAGCAGGTCCTTGACCTCGGGGCGGTCGAGGAAGGCCGCACCCCCACGCACTCGGTACGGCACCCCGAGGCGCTTGCACTCCTCCTCGAACGCCAGGGACTGCGCGTTCGTGCGGTAGAGCACGGCCATGGAACGCCACGGTCGTTCGCCCGAGTGGGCCGCTCGGGCCGCGGAGACGACCGCGCGGGCCTCCTCCCGTTCCGATTCGAACGCGGTGATGGTGGGTGCGGGGCCGTCCGCCTTCGGGGTGCTGACCTCGAGCCGGGCCCGCGACGCGGGCAGCACCGAGCGGCTCGTGGCCACCACCTGCGGCGTGGACCGGTAGTTGAACCGCAGCCGCACCGTGCTCGCGCCCGGGAAGTGCTGCTCGAACGCGTCGAGGTAGCGGGGGTCGGCACCGGCGAACCCGTAGATGGCCTGATCGGGGTCGCCGACGACGCACAGATCGGCGCCGCTCCCCGGAGCGGCCTCGCCGAGCCAGGTCTCGAGGAGTCGGAAC
>JBEAXD010000219.1:0-8949 GCA_041159995.1 Actinomycetota bacterium
TCATCGACGCGACCGCGCACACGATCGATCTGCTGGTCGATGAGGCCACGCTCGAGGCACGGCGCGCGAACTGGAAGCTGCCGGAGCCCCGCTACACCTCCGGGTTCCTTGCGAAGTACGCGCGGCTCGCGCAGGGCGCCGAGACCGGCGCGATCACGAACATCTGAGCGCGGCCCCGTCGTGCCCGAGATCCTCGAGGCCGAGGAGGCGCGGCGCCTCATCGAGGCCCGCGCGCTCGGACGGCGCATCGCCGAGGTCGACGCGCCCGACGCGTGGTTCCTCAAGCGGGGGCTGACGCCCCGTGCGCTGCGAGCCGCGCTGCCCGATCGCCGCCTCGTCGAGGCCCGGCGGCGCGGCAAGCTGATCCTGCTCGACACCTCGGGGATCGGTCGCTCGCGCACCCCCGGTCCGGTCCTGGCGCTGCACCTCGGGATGAGCGGGCGGATCCTCATCGACGGCGACGCCGCCGGTGATCCGCTGCGGTACGCGACCAACCGGGAGGACCCGACCTGGCACCGGGTGACGTTGCGGTTCGCCGACGGGGGTGCGCTGGCCCTGCGCGATCCGCGTCGGCTGGGCGCGGTCGAACTCGACCCCGACGAGGACCGTCTCGGCCCCGACGCCTTCGATCTCGACCTCGACCACCTGCGGGCCGTGCTCGCGGCGAGCCGGGCTCCGTTGAAGGCGACGCTCATGGATCAGTCCCGGATCGCGGGCCTCGGCAACCTGCTCACCGACGAGGCACTGTGGCGGGCCGGCCTCGATCCGGCGCGTCGAGCGGACTCGCTCGCGCCCGACGAGGTGCGCGCCCTGCTCCGGACGATCCGCTCGACCCTGCGCACCCTGCAGCGTCGTGGCGGTTCCCACACCGGCGATCACATGGACGCACGGTTCCCGGGCGGTCTGTGCCCGCGTGACGGTACGCCGTTCGTGATCCGGCAGGTCGGAGGACGCACGACCTACTCCTGTCCGCAGCACCAGGGGTGAGGTCCCGGCCCCGCCCGGCCGTGCCGACCCCTCCGTTCCGCCCCGATCCCGGGGGCCCGGCGATCCGCCGCCTCGCTCGCCCGACGGGCCGGTGCTCCCACCCGTCGGAGTCCCGGCGCCCCGATCGGTCGGCGGCGCGTGGCGACGGGGTTGCCCGCAGGGTGTCCGGTGGGGCTAGAGTGGGGGCCTGATGCGTTCCACGACCCGCGTCCTCGTAGTTCCGTAGCGCCCGCGCCCTCCCGGCGCGCGTGCGCTCCTCCCGCCCCTCGCCCGTGCGAGGGGCGTCGTGTTTCCCGAGGTTCCGCCCGGCGCGGCACCGAGATCCGATCCCGACCCACCACCTCCCCGAACCACCACGAGAGAGAGCGAAGCGATGAAGCTCACCGGAGCCCAAGCCCTCATCAAGAGCCTCGAGCTGGAGGGCACCGACGTGCTCTTCGGTCTGCCGGGCGGGGCGATCCTGCCCGTCTACGACCCGCTCATCGACTCCTCGATCCGCCACATCCTCGTGCGTCACGAGCAGGGTGCCGGCCACATGGCCGAGGGCTACGCACACGCGACCGGTCGCCCCGGCGTGGCGATGGTGACGAGCGGTCCGGCCGCCACGAACGTCGTGACCCCGCTCTGCGACGCCTACATGGACTCGGTGCCGCTCGTGATGATCACCGGGCAGGTGCCCTACTCCGTGATCGGCACCGATGCGTTCCAGGAGTGCGACACGGTCGGCATCACGATGCCGGTGACCAAGCACAACTGGCTCGTGACCGACGCGGCCGACATCCCGGAGATCGTCCGTGAGGCCTTCCACGTCGCGACCACGGGTCGGCCCGGCCCGGTGCTCGTCGACGTGCCGAAGGACGTGGCCCAGCAGACCATGGACTGGTACTGGCCGGAGTCGGTCGACCTGCCCGGCTACAAGCCCACGACGAAGGGCCACGCCAAGCAGATCAAGGAGGCTGCGCGCCTCATGGGCCAGGCGCAGCGGCCGGTGATCTACGCGGGTGGTGGCATCCTCAAGGCCCGGGCGGCCGAGGCCCTGCGCGAGCTCGCCGAGATGACCGGCATCCCGGTGGTGACCACGCTCATGGCTCGCGGTGCGTTCCCCGACCGTCACGAACTCGCGCTCGGCATGCCCGGGATGCACGGGAACTACACCGCGATCACCGCGCTCCAGCAGGCGGACCTGCTCATCGCGCTCGGCTCGCGCTTCGACGACCGGGTGACCGGCAAGGTCGACGCGTTCGCGCCGGTGGCCAAGGTGATCCACGTGGACATCGATCCGGCCGAGATCGGCAAGGTGCGGCGTCCCGATGTGCCGATCGTCGGTGACTGTCGCCGCGTCATCGAGGAGATGGTGAAGGCGGTGCGGTCCGACCGTGACAAGCGCGAGTGGCCCGACCTCACCCCGTGGATGCACGAGATCCGCTCGTGGCAGCGGGACTTCCCGCTCGCGTACGAGCAGGCCGAGGACGGTCCGCTCAAGCCGCAGTTCGTGATCGAGCAACTGCGCGACGCGTCACCGGCCGACACGATCGTGACCTCCGGTGTGGGCCAGCACCAGATGTGGGCGAGCCAGCACTGGAAGTTCGACCACCCGTACACCTGGGTGAACTCGGGGGGCCTCGGCACGATGGGCTTCTCGATCCCGGCGGCCATCGGGGCCAAGGTGGGCAAGCCCGAGCGCACGGTGTGGTCGATCGACGGTGACGGCTGCTTCCAGATGACGGCCCAGGAACTGGTGACCGCGAGCGTCGAGCAGATCCCGATCAAGGTGGCGATCCTCAACAACTCCTACCTCGGCATGGTGCGCCAGTGGCAGGAGATGTTCTACGAGGAGCGGTACAGCGAGGTGTACCTCACCCCGGACGTGCCGGACTACGTGAAGTGGGCCGAGGCGATGGGGTGCGTGGCCTTCCGGGTCGACTCGCCCGAGGATGTCCAGCCGACCATCGAGAAGGCGAACGCGATCGACGACCGGCCGGTCGTGATCGACTTCCGCACCGACTACCGCGAGAAGGTCTTCCCGATGGTGCCCGCGGGCGCCTCGAACGACGACGTCATCGTGGCCGACACGAACGGAGCGCAGTGATGGCGGCCGAGCACCACATCCTGTCCGTGCTCGTGGAGAACAAGGCGGGCGTGCTCTCGCGCGTCAGCGGACTGTTCACCCGGCGCGGGTACAACATCTTCTCGTTGGCGGTGAGCCCGACCGAGGACGACCGGTACTCGCGCATGACGGTCGTCGTCGATGGCGACTCGGCGCCCATCGAGCAGGTGACCAAGCAGCTCAACAAGCTCATCCCGGTCATCGAGATCCGCGAGCTCGCGGCCTCGGCCGCGGTCGAGCGCGAGCTCATGCTGGCGACGGTGAAGGCGGCGGCGGACCAGCGTTCCCACGTGGTCGACCTCGTCGGCATCTTCGACGGGCAGGTCATCGACGTCGGCGCGACCTCGCTCACGCTCATGGTCGCGGGTACGCCGGACAGCCTCGATGCCATCACCGATCTGCTGACCCCCCACGGCATCGTGGAGCTCCAGCGGACCGGGCGGATCGCGCTGCCCCGGCTCGTGCGGGGCGCCCGGCCGCTCAAGGCGGTCAAGCCCCACTCGGCCTGAGCCGACCCGCCGGGTCCGCCCGAGAGGGGCGCCCCGGCGTCCGTTCGCCTAACGTCCACCCCCGCACGCGGCCCCGAACGTGGGTCGCGCCCGTACCAGGAGACACCTTCGAGATGCCCGCAACGATCTACTACGACGCCGACGTCGACGCCGGTCTCATCGAGAACCGCAAGGTCGCGATCCTCGGCTACGGCTCCCAGGGACACGCCCACGCGCTCAACCTGCGCGACTCGGGGGTCGACGTGCGCATCGGCCTGCGCGAGGGCTCGTCGAGCCGGGCCAAGGCGGAGTCCGAGGGCCTGCGCGTGCTCACGATCGCCGAGGCGGTCAAGGAGGCGGACATCATCATGGTGCTGCTCCCCGACACCGAGCAGGCCCGGGTCTTCGAGGAGGACATCCTCCCGAACCTCGACGAGCGCGACTCGCTCGCCTTCGCCCACGGCTTCAACATCCACTTCGGCTGCATCAAGCCGCCGAAGGGGGTCGACGTCTGGATGATCGCCCCGAAGGGTCCGGGCCACCTCGTGCGCCGCACCTTCGAGGACGGCGGCGGCGTCCCCGGTCTCGTGGCGGTCCACGCGGACGAGACCGGCAAGGCCAAGGGCACAGCGCTCGCGTACGCCCGGGCCATCGGCTCGACCCGCGCCGGTGTGCTCGACACCACCTTCGAGGAGGAGACCGAGACCGACCTGTTCGGAGAGCAGGTCGTGCTCTGCGGCGGGCTCACCGCGCTCATCATGGCGGGCTTCGAGACGCTCGTGGAGGCCGGCTACCAGCCCGAGTCCGCGTACTTCGAGACCCTCCACGAGGTGAAGCTCATCGTCGACCTCATCTACGAGGGCGGCATCGCGAACATGCGCTACTCGATCTCGGACACCGCCGAGTACGGAGACCTGACCCGGGGTCCGCGCATCGTGACCGCCGAGACCAAGGCCGAGATGAAGCGGGTCCTCGACGAGATCCAGTCCGGCGCGTTCGCCCGCGAGTGGATCCTCGAGAACCAGGCCGGCCGTCCGCACTTCCGGGCGCTCGCCCGTCGTGGGGCCCAGCACCAGATCGAGGGTGTGGGCGCCGAGCTCCGGGCGATGATGCCGTGGATCGGGGCCGGCAAGGCCCGCCCGCAGGACATCTCCGGCGGGTGATCCGCCCCGGCCCGTGGGGCCGGAACCGTCGACCGTCGACCCCGTGCCCCGGACCCCGGTCCGGGGCACGGTCGTGCGGGGCCCCGGTGGTGGGGGTGCGGACTCAGGCGGTGACGGCGTCGGCCGCGAGACGGCCGTCGGTGATCTCGACCGTGCGGTCGGCGTAGGAGGTGATGCGCCGGTCGTGGGTGACGATCACCGCGGCGGTGCCCCGGCCCCGGACCTCGCTGACGATGAGCTCCATCACCTGTGCGCCGAGCTTGGAGTCGAGGGCCGAGGTCGGCTCGTCGACGAGGACCAGCTTCGGGCTGTTCATGAGCGCCCGGCCCACCGCGACCCGCTGACGCTCACCCCCCGACATCGTGCCGGGGAGCGCGTCGCGGCGGTGGGCGAGGCCGAGTTCCTCGATGAGGCGATCGGCGTGGGCCGTCGCCTCCTTGGTGTCGTGCGCCAGCTCGGCGACGATGAGGAGGTTCTCGCGGGCGGTGAGGAACGGCACGAGGTTCACCTGCTGGAACACGAAGCCCACCTGCTCGCGTCGGAACGCGGTGAGTTGGCGCTTCGAGTACCCCTCGATGTCGTGCCCGCCGACCCGCACCGAACCCGAGGTCGGGGACAGGAGGCCGCCGGCGATCGACAGCAGCGTCGTCTTCCCGCTGCCCGACGGTCCGAGCAGCGTGACGACCTCGGTGTCGCCCACCGTGAGGTCGGCGTGGTCGAGCGCGACGGTCTCGTTGTCGCCGGTCCCGTAGACCTTGCGGACGTCGGACAGTTCGAGTGCGGCCATGGTCGGCTCCCGGGTCAGGCCCCGCCGCCGATGGCGGTGGCCGGGTCGATGCGGATGATGCGGCGGACCGAGATCGCGCTGCCCACGAGTGCCGCGAGGAGCACGCTCACCGCGCTCGTCACGGCGCGGCCCGGTTCGAGGAGGAGAGGGACCTCGCGCGGGATCACCGCGCCGAGCCCGAGGGTCAGGACCTCGCCGATCACGAGGGCCACGGCGGCCACGACGACGGCCTGCACGAACAGGCCCCGCACGATCTGGGTCGACGACGCGCCGATCGCCTTGAGCACGCCGTAGAGCGCCGTGCGCTCGAGGGTGAGGAGGGCGAAGAAGAGCGCGACCACGACGGCCGCCACGAGGAGCGTCGTGTTGATGATGAAGGTGAACGTCCCCCGCTGGCTCTTCACGCCCGGGATCGCGTCGATCGCGGCCTGCTTCGTGAGGGTCGAGGTCGCGCCGGTCGCGCCGTCCCGGGTCGCCCGGTCGATGGCGGTCGCGACCGAGTCCGGCGCGGCCCCGGATGCGAGGTCGACCGAGAGCACCTGGAAGGAGCCCGGCGGCAGGATCCGGTCCGGACGGACCGTCGCGGTCACGCGCCGCCACTCGGCGGGGGAGACCCACACGCCGGCCTGCAGCAGGTAGGAGGTGTCGTCCACGAACCCGCGGATGCGCACCGGTACCGCGGTGGGCCCGAGGCGCAACGTCCCGCCGACGCGGGCGCCCGCGGCCTCGAGGCGGCGGTCGACCCAGGCCTCGCCGGCGGGCGGTGGAGCGGGCACGCCGCGCACCCCGCCCTGGTAGCCCCAGACCGCCGCGTTCTCGAACTCCTCGCGGCCCTGCACCCGGGCGCCGACCAGGGTGACGCCGAGGCCGGAGGTTGATCGCACGCCCGGGACCGCGTCGACCGCGGCCCGCGTGTCGGCGCTGATCTGGGACCGTACGAAGGAGTCCCGCGATGTGGCCGAGAAGGTGAGGAGCTCGCCCTCCTGGGCTCGCACGGCGCCGGTGCTGCCGGTGGCCAGGCCGTCGAGCAGGCCGCCGAGCAGCAGGAGGAGCACGGCGAGGAGGGTGAGCATGCCGACCGCGACCGTGAAGCGACCGGGCCGGCGCACCATCTCGCGCAGCGCCAGTCTCACGACAGACCGCCGAGCGTCGGGCGGTTGACCGCATCGACCGGGTCGATGCGGGCGATGCGTCGCGCCGCGACGAGGGCCGCGAGCAGTGCGAGCACGAGGATGGTCACCCCGACCCGGGCGACGAGCGCGGGGTCGGCCTGGATCGGGAACACCGGGCTCGAGCCGAGTGCGGCGAGCATGAGGATGCCGGCGCCGATCGCCATCGCGAGGACGACGACGATGAGCACCTGGACGAACAGTGCGCCGACGAGCGTGCGGGTGTCGGCTCCGATCGCCCGCAGCAGCGTGAGGGATGCGGCCTTCTGCACCGTGAGGATGACGAAGAAGAAGCCGATCACGATCGTGATGACGATGTAGGTGAGTCCGATGATGAGCGAGAAGGACTGCGACACGCTCGACACGCCGGGCGCGTCGGCCACGGCCTGCTCGCGGGTGAGCGCCTCCACCCCCGCCACCTCACGGTTGATGCGGGCGGCCAGCGCCCCGGGGCTCACACCCGGGGCCGGGATCACCGCGACCGCCGACGGTCGCACCTCGGGCGCCGCAGGGTTCGCGAGTCGCACCGCATCGACGTAGGTGTTCCACGGGACGAACACGGTGGGCAGGACACTGAACCGGCTCTCGTCGGCGGTGCCGGTGATCCGGATCGTCAGCGGTCGACCGGTGCCGTCCCCGCCCGGGAGCACCTCGATGGCGTCGCCGAGCCCGAACCCCTGCTCGGCGTCGATGGAGGAGCCGACCCCCTCGTCGGCGCCGCGCGGTCGCCGGCCCGAGGCCATGAGGGTCGGGGCGCCCGGGCCACCGAGTCGGTACCCGAAGAGCACGGCGTCGACGGCCTCCCCGTCGGCCCGCACCGTGAGCGTGCGCTCGCCGAGCGGTCCCGAACTCGCGACCCCCGGCACGCGAGCGACGGCATCGACCTGCTCCATGGTCACGTTCGAGCCCTCGAGCGACCGACGGGCGTCCTCGCCGTACACGAGCACGGTCGCGGACTGGTGCTCGAGCGCGCCCGTGAAGAACCCGAGCAGGTTCACGAGCAGGGTCTGCATGAAGAACGCGAGGAACACGAGCAGACCGATCGCCACGGTGAGCAGCGCGAAGCGGACCTTGGAGCGGCGGATCTCCCGGAGGGCGAGGCGCATCAGCCGGTGGCTCGCAGGGTACGGGGTCGGGCGCGACGCATCGGTTCGACTCTACCGATGGGGTCGCCGTCGGCCCGGTCTCAGGCCTGGGGGAGGTTCCGGAGGATCTCGCGGGCCCAGGCGGTGTCCGGGCGGGGACGTCGGTTCGCCTCGACGAGGTCAGCGGGTGCCGTGATCTCCATACGCACGAGGTGGCCGCCGTAGGTCTTGCCGAGGTTGTCGGCCCGCAGGGAGCGGGGCCCGCCCCCGCCGAGCGCCTCGTGCATCACGAGGTTGAGCCCGAGCACGTTCGGCACCTCGTAGCGCGTGACCTCGCCGCGCACGAGCGACGCCATGTGGGTCGCGACCCGTTCGGCCGTCACCTCGTGCACGATGAGGTCGTAGACCTCCGGCGTGTACGCGAAGAGCGCGACGTTGACGAGGTCGCCCTTGTCCCCGGAGCGGTACGCGCAGAGTTCGCGCAGGGCGACGACGACCGGATCGCTCATCGCACCGCCTCCACCGTCACGCGCACTCCGGGATCGACGAGTTCCTTGTCGACGAGCGTCGGCCAGATGCCGAGGAGTTCGCTGGCCCCCCCGACGCCGCGGCCCATCGTCGTGTGGCCGGCGGGGGGCGCCGAGAGCATGAGCGGCACCATCTCGCGGGCGATCGCGGCGGCCGTGCGCGCATCGGCACAACGCCACGCCACGCGCAGCCCGATCTCGGACGGCTCGGCCCGGCCCGCGGCCGCGGGCATCGGGACCGCACCGCCGAGTGCGTCGTCGCCCCAGAACTCGAATCGCCACTCGTCGACCTCGTACCCGGCGGCCTCGGCTCGCTTCGCCAGGATCGCCGCGGTGGCCTCGGCCTTCTCCCGCGCGTCCGGCCACGCGAACGCGGCCCGGGCCTCGCCGGCCCAGCCGCCGTGGTGCGCGAGCAGCGCCTTGTAGGTGCTCGTGGCCGGTCGGCCGGTGACCCCGGTGACCCGCACGCGGTCGTTCCCGAGGTCCTCGAAGCGCGCGGTCGTGAAGTCGGCGACCACATCCGGATGGAGGTAGCGCGCCGGATCACCCACCTCGTAGAGCAGCTGGTGGCGCACGGTGTCGAGGTCGACGCGCCCGCCACTCGCCGCGGGCTTCGTGATGACCGCCGTGGCGTCC
>JBEAXD010000285.1:0-5716 GCA_041159995.1 Actinomycetota bacterium
GCGCGGGTACGTCGTGCATGGGATCGACCTCTCGCCCGATTTCGTCGCGCTCGCTCGTGATGCCGCCCGCGTCGAGGAACTCGGCGCGACCTTCGAGGTACTCGACGTTCGGGACCTCGACGGCCTCGGCGCGTACGACGCCGTGATCTGCCTGTGCCAGGGCGGGTTCGGTCTGCTGGGGGGCGAGGACGAGGCCGAGGTGCTCGGTCGCATCGCACGGTCGGCGCGACCCGGCGGCAGCGTGGTCGTGAGTGCGTTCCACGCGTACTTCGCGGTCCGCCACCTCGAGGCGGGGGAGACCTTCGATCCGCGGACCGGAGTGCTGCACGAGGTCGCGACGCTGCGGGACCCGGACGGTCGTGAGGCCCCGTTCGATCTCTGGACGACCACCTTCACCGCCCGGGAACTCCGATCGCTCGCCGCCTCGGTCGGCCTCGAGGTCGTCGGGGTCCACGGCGTGAGCCCGGGCGACTACGCCCTCCGGGAACCCGCGCTCGATCGCCACGAGGTCCTCCTTGTGGCCCGACGCGGCCCGGACCGCTAGCCTCCGACTTCCCTCCACCGGAGGAATCCCCGCACCCGTGCGCCCCGGAACCGATCCGGACCCGGCGACGGATGCCCGAGTGTCCCTGACCCCGAGGAGTTACCCCGTGTCCGAGCAGACCGAGGTCGCGACCGCGACCCCCGAGACCGAGTCCGTCATCCCCGAGTTCGAGGAGGGCGGCACCTCCGTCGTCGTGCTCGACGACCTCGACGGCATCTCCCTGTCCGACGCCATCGACGCCACGCTCGTGGAGTTCGACGAGGGCGGACTCGTCACCGGCACCGTCGTGAAGATCGACTCCGACGAGGTGCTCCTCGACATCGGTTTCAAGTCCGAGGGTGTCATCCCCTCGAAGGAACTCTCCATCCGGAACGACGTGAATCCGGCCGAGATCGTGACCCTCGGCGAGGAGCTCGAGGCGCTGGTCCTCCAGAAGGAGGACAAGGACGGCCGACTCATCCTGTCCAAGAAGCGCGCACAGTACGAGCGCGCCTGGGGCACCATCGAGAAGATCAAGGAGGAGGAGGGCGTCGTCTCCGGGCCCGTCATCGAGGTGGTCAAGGGTGGCCTCATCCTCGACATCGGACTGCGGGGCTTCCTGCCCGCTTCGCTCGTCGACCTGCGTCGGGTACGCGATCTGCAGCCGTTCGTCGGGCGCTCGCTCGAGTGCAAGATCATCGAGCTCGACAAGAACCGCAACAACGTGGTGCTGTCCCGGCGCGCCTACCTCGAGGAGACCCAGCGCGAGCAGCGGGACGACTTCCTCGCCAACCTGAAGCCGGGCGAGATCCGGAGCGGCGTCGTCTCGTCGGTCGTGAACTTCGGTGCGTTCGTGGATCTCGGTGGTATGGACGGTCTCGTCCACGTGTCGGAACTCTCGTGGAAGCACGTCGACCACCCGTCCTCGGTCGTCCAGGTCGGCGACGAGGTCACCGTGCAGGTGCTCGATGTGGATCTGTCCCGTGAACGGATCTCGTTGTCCCTCAAGGCCACCCAGCAGGACCCGTGGCAGGAGTTCGCCACCGGGCACCAGGTCGGGGAGCTCGTCTACGGCCGTGTGACCAAGCTCGTGCCGTTCGGCGCGTTCGTCCAGGTCGGGGAGGGCATCGAGGGTCTCGTCCACATCTCCGAGATGGCGATCCACCACGTCGAGGCGCCCGAGCAGGTGGTGCAGGGTGGTGAGGAGCTCTGGGTCAAGATCATCGACATCGATCTCGACCGGCGCCGCATCTCGCTCTCGATCAAGCAGGCCGCCGAAGGTGGGACCGTCGCCGCCGAGTACCAGGACGCCTTCGGAGAGCACGCCTACGACGAGGCCGGCAACTACATCGGCACCGCGGACGAGGAGGGGGCCACCCCCGAGGCCGCCGAGGCGGTCGCAGCGGTGGCCGACCCGGCCGAGGCCTGATCGGATCCGGCGTCCCCCGGACGCACGATCGACGTCGCGAGGAGGCCCGGGCTCGACGCCCGGGCCTCCTCGTTCCGTACCGGCCGATCGAGGATCAGGAGGCGATCCGCACCAGACCGAGTCGCATGCCACTGAGGACGGCCTGCGTACGGTTGTGGGCCTCGAGCTTGGCGTAGATGGAACCGAGGTGGTTCTTCACCGTCTTGAGGCTGATGAAGAGCTCCTCGGCGATCTCCTGGCTCGTGCGACCGGCGGCGAGCTGTTGCAGCACCTCGTGCTCGCGTCGGGTCAGGGGTCCACGGTCGGGCTGTTCGGGCACGATGCGCAGGATCACGGGGGCGGCGTGCTCGGTCACCGCGCCGAGCAGTTCGCCGGCTCCGTCCTGGGGGCCGAGGACCGCTGCAGCGCCGGCCCGCATGGCCGCCGCACGTTCGGACGATCCTGCCGCTCCGATGAGCACGATCCGGGCGTCGGGCGCGTGCGCCGAGACCGCCTCGACACCGGCGAGGTCCGAGACCACGACGACGTCGGGTCCGAGCCCGGCGGCGAGACGGGCACCGTCGATGGCCTCCTCGGCCTCGGCGATCACCTGCGCGTCGCTCTCGGCACAGATCGCCCGCACCGCGTCGCGGACGAGGCGCTGGTCGTTGATCACGAGCACACTGGTCATGGGTGGTGGTCCTCCCGATCCGGGCCGTCCGACTCCGGTCGGCTCTTGGTTCCCGACCCCTATCGGCACGTCGGGAGACCGACCTGAGGGGATCTTGGGACCCTCGTCCCAGCGGGGGCCGCTCGTGGGGTTCCTCTACGATCCGGTGATGTTCCTCATCGGCCTCACCGGCGGGATCGGTAGCGGGAAATCGACCGTGGCGGAACTCCTGGCCGACCACGGTGCCGTGATCGTCGACGCCGATCGGATCGCCCGGGAGGTGGTCGAGCCCGGTTCCCCGACGCTGGATCGCCTCGTGGAGCGGTTCGGACGGGAGATCCTGCAGGCGGATGGCAGTCTCGATCGTCCGGCGCTGGCCCGGATCGCGTTCGCCACCGAGGAGGCCCGCAAGGACCTCGAGAGCATCACGCACCCCGCGATCGGCGAGGAGTTCCTGCGGCGCATCCAGGCCGCACCGCCGGACGCCGTGGTGGTCCACGACGTCCCACTCCTCGCCGAGACCGCGAACGCGGCCAGCCGGGGCTACGCCGCGGTGCTGGTCGTCGAGGCGCCGCGGGAGGTCCGGCTCGAGCGGCTCGAGGGTCGCGGTGTTCCCCGCGAGGACGCCGAGGTTCGGATGGCGTCCCAGGCCACCGACGAGATGCGACGCGAGATCGCGACGCACGTCATCGACAACGGATCGGACCGCGAGGCGCTCGCCGCCATCGTCGAGGAACTGTGGAGCGATCTGCTCCGTCTGCGCGACGAGCAGGCCGAGCCGGATGCATCGGACGCCTCCGGGACCGACGGCGCCACCGGGGCGTGAAGCGCAGCTGCCCGTAGACTGGGACGGTGCCCCCGTTCGAGCTGGTCTCCGAGTTCGCTCCGGCCGGCGATCAGCCGATGGCCATCGCTGCGTTGGCCGACGGGATCCGCCGGGGGGACCGGGCCCAGACCCTGCTCGGGATCACGGGATCGGGCAAGTCCTTCACCGTCGCCGGGCTCATCGCCGAGGTCCAACGCCCGACGTTGATCCTCGCGCCGAACAAGAGCCTCGCCGCGCAGCTGGCCGCCGAGTTCCGGGAACTGTTCCCGCGCAACCGCGTCGAGTACTTCGTCTCGTACTACGACTACTACCAACCCGAGGCGTACATCCCGTCCTCGGACACGTTCATCGAGAAGGACTCGTCGATCAACGAGGAGATCGACCGGCTGCGGCACTCGGCCACCGCTGCGCTGCTCTCGCGGCGCGACGTCGTGATCGTCGCCTCGGTGTCGGCGATCTACGGCTTGGGGTCGCCGGAGATGTACGCCAAGCAACTCCTCACGGTCCGGGTGGGGGAGGAGCACGAGCAGCGATCGTTGCTGCATCGTCTGGTCGAACTGCAGTACGAGCGCAACGACGTCTCGTTCGTCCGGAACAAGTTCCGCGTGCGGGGGGACACGATCGAGATCTTCCCGGCCTACGAGGAGCACGGTGTGCGGATCTCGCTCTTCGGCGACGAGGTGGAGCGGATCTCGGTGGTGGACCCGCTCACGGCCGAGATCATCGAGGACGTCGACACGATGGTCCTGTTCCCGGCCTCCCACTATGCGACCGATCTCGAACAGATGGCGCGGGCGGTCACCCAGATCGAGGGCGAGCTCGACGAGCGGCTGCGGTGGTTCCACGAACACGACAAGTTGCTGGAGGCCCAACGCCTCCGGATGCGGACGACCTACGACCTCGAGATGATGCGCGAGGTCGGCTTCTGCTCGGGGATCGAGAACTACTCCCGCCACCTCGACGGCCGATCACCCGGACAGGCCCCGTACACGCTGCTCGACTACTTCCCGGACGACTACCTCGTGGTGCTCGACGAGAGTCACGTGACGGTGCCCCAGATCCGCGGTCAGTTCGCGGGGGACCGTTCGCGCAAGGAGACGCTGGTCGAGCACGGGTTCCGACTGCCCTCCGCCCTCGACAACCGGCCGCTCACCTTCGACGAGTTCGCCGCCCGCGTGCACCAGATCGTCTACATGTCCGCGACGCCGTCACCGTACGAGATCCAGGATTCGCAGCAGATCGTCGAGCAGATCGTGCGTCCGACGGGCCTCATCGACCCCGAGGTCGTCGTACGGCCGACGAAGGGGCAGATCGACGACCTCGTGCACGAGATCCGTGAGCGGGTCGACCGGGAACAACGGGTACTGGTCACCACGCTGACCAAGAAGATGTCCGAGGACCTCACGGACTACCTCGTCGAGCTCGGCATCCGCGTGCGGTACCTGCACAGCGAGGTCGACACGCTCGAACGGGTCGAGCTGCTCCGGGCCCTCCGACTCGGGGAGTACGACGTGCTGGTCGGGATCAACCTCCTCCGCGAGGGACTCGACCTGCCGGAGGTGTCGCTCGTGGCGATCCTCGACGCCGACAAGGAGGGCTTCCTCCGCTCGGAGACCAGCCTCATCCAGATCATCGGCCGCGCCGCCCGCAACGTCGAGGGCCAGGTGGTGATGTACGCCGACCGGGTCACCGATTCGATGACACGGGCGATCAGCGAGACCAACCGCCGTCGGAAGTTGCAGATCGAGTACAACGCGGAGCACGGCATCGACCCGCAGACCGTGCGCAAGAAGGTCTCCGACATCCTCGCGATGGTGCGGGCTCGGGAGGGCGAGGACGACACCGTCCCGGCTGCCGGCGGACGGTCCCGCAGTCGACGATCGGCGATCTTCGCCGATCTCGCGGGCGTCCCCCCGGACGAACTGGGTCGACTCGTGCTGCAACTGCAGGAGGAGATGGCCCAGGCCGCCAAGGACCTCCGCTTCGAGGAGGCCGCTCGGCTCCGGGACGAGATCAACGAGTTGAAGCGGGAGTTGCGCGCCGCCGGATGACGTCGATCGACCGCTCCCCGGGATCGGTCGGTACGATGCGCGCCGTGCCCGCCGACCCGAAACCGCCTCGTCGACGTGCCACCGATCCGGCGCCGGGGAAGCCCACCGGTCGGCGGACCACGGGGAAACAGGCGGTCGCCAGATCAAGTGCGGATCAGTCGGGCACCACGGCGAAGCGGAGCCCGGCGGCGAAGGTCGCGAAGCGGAAGGCCGAGCCGAAGGCCGCGGGGACCACCTC
>JBEAXD010000287.1:0-2618 GCA_041159995.1 Actinomycetota bacterium
GATCACCTCGCGCTCGCCCCGCTCCCCCTCGCCGACGTGCGGGCCCGATTCGGCGTGGCGCCGCCGCGGGACCCCGCGGACGGTCACCACTGCTGGTGACGAGCGATCCATCGGCGGCTCGCACGCCTCTCCGCCCCGAGGCCCGATCGATCCCCCGCGCTCCGGACCGTCACCGAGCGTGGGCCTCCGGGGTCGCCGCTCGCGTCGCGTCGGCGCACCTCAGCCCTCGGGCCAGCTCCACGTGCCGCCGACCCAGATCGCGACGTACGGCTCGGGGTCGCCACGCCACGCGTACCCCTCGACGACCGATCGCGACCGTCGGCCCATGAGTGAGCGCCAGAGTTCGTCGCGCGGGAGTACGACGGTGGTCGTCGGCGCATCGCCCCCGAGCATCCAGTCGTCACCCTCCGGAGTGCACACGCGCAGCGGCGCGAGACCGGCCGCCGCGACGAGGAACCCCAGCATCGCCTCGCGGTGGGGGCCGATGATCGACCAATCCGCCGGGTCGAGCGATGCGGGCCGTCCGACCGCCTCGAGGATGTCCCCCTCGTGCCCGGTCGCGTCGATGACCGGCATCCGGTCGAACGCGGCGTCGAGGCCCGCCGCCGCGGGATCGTCGATCACCGCGGCGGCCGCCGGTGCATGCTCGGCCCACTCCGCGAGGACCTCGGCACGAGGGCGCCCGCGTCGCTCAAGGACCTGGGCCGCGGTCCACTCGTCGAGCGACCACCCCGCCACATCGCATCGGGCGAGGTCGCGCGCGGCCCCGGCGAGGTGCGCCAGGAGATCGAGGAGGGACCACCCCGGGGTGGCCGGGATGCGCAGGTCGTCGCCGAGCGGCGCGACGAGTTCGACGATCCGGGCGTGGGCGGCGAGGTACCGATGACCGTTCACGCCCCGGATGCTCGCGCAACCGAGGCCACGGGGATGCCCCGGAGCACTCAGTTCCCGATGCGCACCGGATCGAGGATGGGGGCCGACGGATCGCCGCGCACCGCGTACGCGGTGATGGTGTTCGCACCCGGACGGAACGGGGTCGGCGCGAGTGCGGCGAAGTAGTACCCGAGGTCGTTGGCGCTCCCCGGCTGCGGATCGGCGAACCCGAACCCGGCGATGACCCCGTTGACCGCGAACGCGATGACCCGGGTGTCACCGAGCTGCTGCACGTAGCCCCGCTGCCAGAGCACGGGGACCCGACGGGCCGTGGGATCGACCGCACCGAGGGCCGGGGATCCGGTCCGCAGGTAGAGCTCGGTCGGCCCACCCGGGAGGTCCCGCACGAGCGGCGCGGCCGGCTCACCCACGAGCGCCGCGTACGGACCGACGCGGTAGGTGCGGTACTCCGTGGGACCGGCGGGCGCGGCCCGGCCTCCGATCACCTCGGCGAAGCGATCCTGCGCGTAGGAGAGGAACGCGCCCTCGGGCGCCGTCTCGGCGTCATCCGGCTGGAGCGGCCCGTCCCACTGGTAGAGCCGGGGTGGCACCGATGCCCGCGGTGCGCCGGTCGGAGCCACCCCGTCGATCGGCCACGGGATCTCCGTGTCGAGCGCGGCTGCGATGGTCGGCAGCACGTCGATCGTCTCCATCCGTCGGTCGTCGACCGTGCCGGCGGCCTGTCCCGGGCGCTTCACGAACAGCGGGGTCCAGAGGATGTCCGGTGCGCTGGCCCGCGACGCGGTGCGGGCGGCCTCCCCCGCGGCGAAGGTGATGCCGTGGTCCGCGGTGACGACCACGAGGGTGTCGTCCCACTCCCCCATGGCCTCGAGTCGCTCGCGCACCCGGCCGAGGAACGCGTCCGTGGCCCGCATCTGTGCGAGGTGCATCGAGCGGGCGACCGCTGCGGTTCCCTCGCTCTTCCACTCGATGAGGTTCGAACGGGCGAACAGGCGATCGTCGCGCGGCATCGCCTCCTGGAAGGTCGGCAGGTACCGCCACGGCTGGTGTGGCAGGAGGATGTGCACGTAGTCGAGCACCGGCTCGCCGGGCGCCGACGGCTCGAGGGACGCGACGAAGTCCTCGGCGGCCGGGCGCGCCGGCGGGATGTCGGCCAACTCCTCGTAGGTCGCCTGGAACCGCTCCGGCGACGCCGCGGTGGCGTAGAGCGACATCGCCTCGCGCCCGAGGGAGAGGAACCCGCGCAGGCCGGAGGACGAGGTCGTGCGGGTCGTGCAGATGGTGTCGGGGCAGAGCCGCTCCACCGGTTCGTGGACGTTCATCCGGTAGCGGCCCCCGAGCAGCCGGAACAGCGAGTCAGGGTGGTCGGCGGCGATCGGGAGGAGGTCGGCCTCCGGGTAGCGGCCGGTCACGACGGCCGGCACGGCCTTCTCCGTGTCCGGCGCCACCGTCGTCGTGTTGCGGTACCAGGTCGAGGTGTCGGCGAGCGCCGCCAGGTTCGGGTACAGGTCGGCGTCGACGCCGCCCGATCCGTCGAGGATCGACGCGAGCGGGAGCTCGTCGAGCACGACCATCAGCACCCGGGCCGGATTCCCGATCCGCGCCCCGCTCGCCGAGACCTCGGCCCCGGTGACCGCGCGGTTGGCCGGTGAGAGCAGGAGGAACTGCACGAGGAACACCGGGAGGGCGATCGTGGCGAACCGCAGGAGCGTCCCGAACGTCGT
>JBEAXD010000027.1:0-13608 GCA_041159995.1 Actinomycetota bacterium
CCCCCGGTAGTCTCGCCGCCCGTGCGTGACATGGATCGTTCCCTCGGCGACGGCGGCATGCCGCTGCTCGCCCAACTCGGCGTCGACTTCCAGCGGTACGGGGAGGGCTGGGTCGAGGCGACGTGGACCCCGACCGAACTGGCCTGCAACCCGGCGGGCGGCGTGCACGGCGGCGTGTTCGGTGTCGTCCACGACGCGGCCATGAACTTCGCCACGAACTCGGCCCTCGGCAAGGGCGAGTTCGGGGCCACCATCTCCATCTCGTACTCCACGCTGCGCGGCGCGGTCGCGGGCGACACGCTCGCCGTGCGCGGCGAGGTCGTGCGGGTCACGAAGCAGATCGCCTACCTGGCGACCACGATCAGCAACGCCGAGGGCGAGCCGGTGTCCACTGCGACGGGCACGTTCTTCCTGCGGCGTCGACCCCAGGGGGACACCACGTGAGGACGGTCGTCATCGGCGGCGGGATCATGGGCGCCGGCATCGCCTACGAGGCGCTCGTCGCCGGGTTCCCCGTGACCATCGTGGAGAGCCGCGAGGAGTTCGTCGCGCCGGCACGCGAGCGGGTGGAGCACTACGAGGCGCGAGCCCGGGCCAAGGGCAACGCGCTCGAGGGGTTCGGCGCGCTCGTCGTGACCACCGACCTCGAGGTGGCGGTCGCCACCGCCGACATCGTCGTGGAGGCGGTCCCCGAGGATCTCGACCTCAAGACGGCCGTGTGGTCCCGCATCGGTGCGGCGACGACGGACGCCGCCGTGCTCGCGTCGAACACGTCGGGGCTCCCGATCGCAGTGCTCGGCGCAGCGAGCGGCCGAGCCGGGCAGACCGTCGGCACGCACTTCTTCAACCCGGTCCCGGCGATGCGCCTCGTCGAGGTCATCCGCGGCGCCGACACCGACCCGACGATCCTCGAGCGCGCGCTCGCGTTCTGCCATGCGCTCGGCAAGGAGACGGTCGAGGTCGCCGACCTGCCCGGGTTCGTCACCACCCGCCTCGGCTGCATCCTCATGTGCGAGGCGATGCGGGTGTACCAGGAGGGCGTGGCCAGCGCCGAGCACATCGACACCGGCATGAAGCTCGGGTACAACCACCCGATGGGTCCGCTCGAGCTCGCGGACCGCATCGGGCTCGACACGATCCTGCTCATCCTCGAGGACCTGCGCGAGGCCTACGGCGACGCCTTCCGGCCACCGCCGGTGCTGCGCCAGATGGTGGCGGCCGGTCGCCTGGGCCGGAAGTCCGGCCGCGGCTTCTACGACCACGGCTGAGTCGCCGCGGCGCGCGGTCCCGACGAGGGGCCCGGTGATCGTTGACGCGGGCGGGCCACGTCCGTAGCGTCGGGCGCAGCCGGCGTGCCGAGGCACGCCCCCGATCCGGAGGAACCGATGCGACCGTCCCCGCGCATCCTCACCGCACTCGCCGCCGCGCTCCTCGTCGGCGCGGGCGCCGTCGCCGCCGTCGGTGCTCCGAGCGACCGGCCGGCCGAGGCGACGAGCCTGCCCGCCGGCGCGGTGTTCGTGCCGATGTCGCCGACCCGTATCTTCGACACCCGCACCGGCCTCGGCGGCACCGTCGGACCGGTCACCGACGGCCAGGCGTTCGCGGTCACGATCGCCGGCCAGACCGACGGCACCGCGACCGTGCCGAACGAAGCCGTCGCTGCGGTCATCAACGTCACCTACGTGGGTGCGACGGGCCCCGGCTACATCACGCTGTACCCGTCGGGCAGCACGCGACCGAACGCATCGAACCTCAACAAGACCGGACCGGGTCCGGTCCCGAACCTCGTCACCGTGAAGATCGGTGCGTTCGGTTCGGTGAACGTCTTCAACAACCAGTCCCCGACCGACATCATCGGCGATCTCGCCGGGTACTACGTGGTCGACACGGCCGGGGGCACCGGCGCGGTCGGCGCGACCGGTCCGACGGGAGCCACCGGGCCCGTCGGACCCACGGGCGTACAGGGCCTCACCGGACCGGCCGGCGCGACCGGACCCCAGGGCCCGACGGGGGCGGGCGCGACCGGACCCGCAGGACCCACCGGCCCGCAGGGCGTCACCGGCGCGTCGGGTGCGACCGGTGCCGGAGCGACCGGCGCGACCGGCGCGGCCGGGGCCACGGGCGCGACCGGACCGGCGGGTGCCACGGGACCCCAGGGCGTGACCGGCGCTGACGGCGCGGCGAGTGCGACGGGCGCAACGGGCGCGACCGGCGCCACCGGGACCGAGGGCGCGACCGGTGCGACCGGACCCGCAGGGCCCACCGGCCCGCAGGGCGTCGACGGCGCAACGGGACCGACCGGTGACACGGGGGCGCAGGGAGACCCCGGCCCCCAGGGCGACCCCGGCCTCGACGGCGCTGAAGGCCCCGTCGGTCCCGAAGGACCCCAGGGCCCCGAAGGACCGACCGGCCCCCAGGGCGACCCCGGCCTCGACGGCGCGCCCGGACCCGAGGGGCCGACGGGTCCGCAAGGTCCGGAGGGCCCGACCGGACCGACCGGACCGACCGGACCGACCGGACCGGGATCGGTGCTGCGGGTGACCAGCGACCAGTCGATCCAGGCCACGGCCAACGACTTCGCGCTGGCACTGTGCCCGTCCGGGCAGATCGCCTCGGGGGGCGGGTACATCGTCATGGACCCTGCGGTCGTCGTCCTCGAGAACCGACCGGCGGACAACGGCGACGGCTGGATCGCCTACGCGTTCAACGGGTCGGCGACCGGCACCACGATCCGGGTGTACGCGATGTGCGTCGAGGGGATCGCGTCGGCCACCGGACCGTCCGGTCCGGTCGGTCCGTAGCCGCGCCGACGACACGAGGAGCGGAGTGACGCGCGCCGACGACATCCCGGTCGCGCACACTCCCCCGGGCGGATTCGGCCGGTGGTTCCCACCCCCGGTGCTCGCCGGTTGCGACGAACCGCTCGTCGAGGGCGCACCCGACCTGCGCGGATTGTGGCGCGCGGTCGCCGCGACCCGTGGCGGCGCACCGGTCGCGAGTGACGACCCCATCCTCACCTACGTCGAACGCATCGAGCAGTGCGGCGACCGGATCGTCGACATGGGCGGTGGCACGATCGCCGACGCCCGGGCCGACGGGACCGAGGAGCACGGCGTGCACGACGTGTCGGTGTTCGACTTCACGACACCGATCCACGTCGTGGCGAGTTACGAGGGCGGTGCGTTCGTGCTGCGTCCGGTCGGGCTGCCCGGGATCGAGGTGACCCGACGCCTCGACGCCGCCGGCCGCATGATCTGGACCCGACCCGACGGCGGCGGCCTGGTCGTGACCCTCGAGCGCATCGGTGACGGCGAGGGCACCCCCGAGAACACCTTCGTGCCGGGCCACCGCTGATCGCCGCCCCGAGCCCGGTGGGGGAACTCGCGGTGGTGGAGACGATGGGATTCGAACCCACGACCCCCTGCTTGCAAAGCAGGTGCTCTAGCCAGCTGAGCTACGTCCCCGAGGGAGCCCGAGTGTAGGGGCCGGACCGGCGGGGCCACGCTCGGAACTCCCTGAGCGGCGGGCGGTGTCGCCGAGTCTGACCGCGGACAGAGGCCATTCGGCCACTTTCCGTGACCAAGGTCCCTAGGTATCGGGTTGCGCCGTTCCTTACTCTCTCTTGAGTCAACCCAGACTCGATCCCAGGAGGGACCATGAAGCGAAGCATCCTCGCAACGACCGCGGCCGTGGCACTGGCCGTCGGGGGCTACGGCCTCGTCAGCGCCGGCGCATCGATCGTCGACGTCGCCATGCAGCCCGAGACCGGCGGCCCCTGCCTGTCCGGCTACTCCCGCAACCTCGTGAACCACGAGGGCGAACTCTTCGCCTGCGTGGCCGACGCGTGGGTCGCCCAGACCGGCACGTCCGGTCCCGGCGAGACCGGGCCCGAGGGCCCGACCGGACCCGCGGGTGCGGCCGGGGCGCAGGGCACGACCGGTGCGACCGGCCCGGCCGGACCGACCGGTGCGGACGGGGCGGCGGGCGCCACCGGAGCGACCGGAGCCGCAGGGGCCACGGGAGTCGCCGGCCCGACCGGCATCACCGGCGCCACCGGGGCGACCGGGCTCCTCGGCTCGATCACCTACGTCACCGATGCCTCGTCGTTCGCCGCGAACACGATGGGTACCGCGACCGCGGTCTGCCCGGCCGGTCAGGTCGCCATCGGCGGCTCGTTCAGGCTCAACGGTGCGGCCGGGCTCGAGATGTTCACGAACGCTCCGGCCTCGAACTTCAGCGGCTGGACGGCGCAGGCGTGGAACGCCTCCGGCGTCTCGGCGACGATCACGGCTTACGCGTACTGCGCCGACGTGAGCATCACCGACCTGACGAACGTCTGATCCTCCACGTTCGCCACGTTCGCACCCCGTCCGTCCGGCCGCTGCGCCGCTCGGGCGGGGTGCGTCGCGTCTAGGCCCGGAACACCTGGCCGCCGTCCGCGTTGAAGACGTGACCGGTGATCCACCGAGCGCGATCCGAGAGCAGGAACAGGCACAGGCCGACGAGATCGTCGGGGGTCCCCTGCCGCTTCAACGCGAGGCCGGCGATGATCGGCTGCATGAACTCGTCCGGCACGACCGTGCGCGACGCCTCGGTCGCAGTCGGACCCGGGGCGATGGCGTTGACACGGATGTTCTGCCCGCCGAGCTCGTGCGCGAGCTGCTGGGTGAGCGAGTTCACCCCGGCCTTGGCGAGCCCGTAGAAGCCCGCGTAGAGGTAGGCGGCGGTCGACGACTGGTTCACGATCGCACCGCCCCCGCGCTGTCGCATCGAGCGGTAGCAGGCCCGCGTGCAGGCGAGTGCACCCATCTGGTTCACCGCCATGAAGCGGGTGAGGTAGTCCCAGTCGACGCTCACGAGCGCGTCGAGCTGCATGCCGCCGAAGATCGCGGCGTTGTTGACGAGGTGATCGATACCTCCGAACTCCTCGATCACCGAGTCCGCCATGGCCCGTGCCGACGCGGGGTCGGCCACGTCCACCCGGACCGCGAGCGCGCGTGCCCCGGTGCTGCGGATCCCGGCGGCGACCGCTTCCGCCCGATCGCCGTCGATGTCGGCGACGCCGACCGCGCCGCCCGACGCCGCGATCGCCTCGGCGTAGGCCTGCCCGATCCCACCGCCCGCACCGGTCACGATCGAGACGGTGCCGGAGAAGTCGAACTCGACGCCCACCGGATGCTGCTCGCTCACTGCTCGGCCTCCCGCCGCTGGGCGATGACCTTCTCGGCCGCCGCGTTCATGCTCGTCGCCAACGGCCAGCCCACGTAGTGGGTGAGGTGCAGCACGATCTCCCGGATCTGATCCTCGGTGAACTCGCCGTTGGCGAGCGCCGAGGTGAACTGGATCTCGAGGAGGTTGCCGAGACCGAGCGCGGCGAGCGCGCCGATCGTGATCATGCGGCGTTCACGCACGTCGAGCCCCTCGCGCGTCCAGATGGAACCGAAGAGGTGATCGACCGTCACGTCGACGAACGGACCCTCGACGTCCGCGGGGTCGTAGGTGAACCCGTAGACCTCCTGCATCTTGGCCATGCCACGCTCGCGCGGCGTGCGGCCGTCGTCGATCGGCGCGCTCATGCCGGTTCCGCGATCGACTTGGTCTCCAGGTACTCCTCGAACCCCAGCACGCCCATCTCCCTCCCGACGCCGGACTGCTTGTACCCGCCGAACGGTACGTCCGGGCTGAACCAGATGCCGCCGTTCACCCCGACCGTGCCGGTGCGCATGCGGTTCGCGACCGCCACGGCCCGGTCGCGGTCACCGGACCACACCGAACCGGACAACCCGTAGACCGAATCGTTCGCGATCCGCACCGCGTCGTCGTCGCCGTCGTGCGGGAGGATCACGAGCACCGGGCCGAAGATCTCCTCCTGCGCGACCCGTGCGTCGTTCCCGACGCCGGCGATGAGCGTGGGCTCCACGAAGTAGCCCCGATCGTGCTCGGGCGGCCGGTTGCCGCCGGTCACGATCGTGCCGCCCTCCTCCACCGCGAGGCGGATGTACCCCTCGACCCGTTCCCGCTGTCGCGCGCTGACGAGCGGACCGCAGACCGTACCGGGGTCGGTCGGATCCGAGGCGGGCAACTTCTCGAGGGTCCGCGCCGTCATCTCGATCGCCTCGTCGTACGCGTGCCGCGGCACGAGGAGGCGAGTCGTGATCGCGCACCCCTGCCCGGCGTGTGTGCACACCGTGAAGGCGGCGACCCCCGTCGCCGCCTTGAGGTCCGCGTCGTCGAGCACCACGAAGGCCGACTTCCCACCCAGTTCCAGGAAGACCTTCTTGAGGGTGTCGGCGGCGCCGCGCATCACCGAGCGGCCGGTGTTCGTGGACCCGGTGAAGGACACCTGATCGATCCGGGGGTCCGTCGCGATCGCCGCGCCGAGGGAGTGGTCGCTGCTCGTCACGACGTTGAGCACCCCGGCCGGGATGTCGGTCTCCTCGGCCACGAGGCGGCCGAGGATCGTGGCGCACCACGGCGTGTCGGGCGCGGGCTTGAGCACGACGGTGTTGCCGGCGGCCAGCGCCGGACCGACCTTGGCGAGGTTGATCTGGTGCGGGACGTTCCAGGGCGTGATGGCACCCACGACCCCGGTCGCCTCGCGCCGCACCCAACGGTGTGCCGGCATCCCGAGCGGTTCGGCGCGACCGAGGTCACGCTCCCACTCGTACGCCTCGGCGAGATCGGCGACCCACCCGAGACCGTTCACCGGATCGTCGAGCTGGGCCGAGTAGGTGAGCATGAGCGGCGAACCCGTCTCGGCGACCGTCATGGCGCGGATCTCGTCCGCGTGGTTGCGGAACGCGTCGCGCAGCTGCCGCAGACCCCGCGCCCGGAGCGCGACGTCGGTGGACCACGCGGTCTCATCGAAGGCGCGTCGAGCCGCACCGATCGCATCGTCGAGGTCGGCGAGGTCGCAGTCCGCCGCGACCCCGAGCACCTCCTCGGTCGCCGGATTCCGCGTCTCGAAGGTGCGGCCCGCGCGCGCCGGGCGCAGCTCGCCGTCGATGAGGACCCGCTCCTCGCCCGTGAACGCACTCACGGCGTCACCTCCCCCACGCCGAAGATCGCGTCGGCGTACGCATCGGTCAACCGCGCGCCCGGCAGTTCGACGCCGAGGCGCGCCGCGGTCTCGAGCGCGGCCTGCAGGTCCTTGTGGGCGAGCGCCGCGGCACTCCGCATGTGGTTCACGAGCCCCTCGTGGTCCTCGGGCCCGAAGGGCGCGACCGTGGCCCGGAACATGAGGGTCGAGGGCCCGCCGATCTTGGCGTCGCTCGCCTTGACGACCTTGGCGAGATCGGCCAGGGCGATGCCCGCGGCCTCGCAGATGCGTTGGCCCTCGTAGGCCGCCAGCCAGGAGCCGTACTGGATGACGTTGCGGGCCAACTTGGCGATGAGCCCCGCGCCGAGCGGGCCCATCGGGACGATGAGCGAACCGATCGCCTCGAGGGCCGGGCGAGCGCGTTCGATGTCGGCATCGTCGCCCCCGACCATGCAGATGAGTTCGCCGGTGGCCGCCGCACTCGGACCGCCGCTGACCCCGCAGTCGATGAGCCCGACGCCGACGGACCGCGCCGCCGCGCCGACCTCGGCGATCGTGTCGGGCGAGATGGTGCTGGCCACGACGATGACCGAGCCGGCACGGGCCCCGGAGAGTGCGCCGTCGGGACCGGTCACGACCGCGCGCACCTGGGCATCGTTCACCACGGCGACGAACACGACGTCGCACTCGGCGGCGAGGGCGGCCGGGGAGGCCGCGACGGTGCCGACCTCGGCGAACCGGGCGGTGGCCTCCTCCCGTACGTCGCAGACCCGGAGATCGAGACCGGCGGCCGCGACGCTCGTCGCCGCACCGCCGCCGATGTCACCCAGGCCGATCACTCCGACCGTCGTCACGTTCCCCCCTCGATCGCGCGCCCGATCCCGGACCTCGCCGGGAGAGTGTCGCCACTGCGACCGGACCTCGGCAACGTGGGTGGCGCAGTGCTGGACAGGTGTCTGGACCGTAGTCCAGAATCGGACCCGCACGCCGGGTCGCACTCCGCGGACCCGACGCCCGACCCCGGGAGCCCGCATGCCCGATCCCACCGACCGGCCGACCGCCGCACCGGTCGAGCGCGACGACTACTCCGGCGCGTTCGACCCCGACTTCCGGTACGAGGACCTCTCCAAGCCCGCGCTCGTCCGGCTGGTCCGGGAGTTCGCCCAGATCGTGCACATGCTCGACCGCTCGATGTGCGCGGCGATCGGGATGAAGTACGGCGCCGAGGCGGTCAAGGAGCTCGCGATCGAGGAGTGGCGCGGCGCGAGCCCCGTCTACGGCGAACGCCTGCGCCGCATCATGAACGTCGAGGGCGACGACGTCGAGGCGATCTTCAAGGTCCTGCAACTCGACCCCGGGTTCCCGCACCACTACATGGACGTCCACTACGAGGTCGAGGACGAGCGCACCGGCTACTTCGAGCTCGCCTACTGCGGTGCGCTCATGGACGCCGAGCCGTTCGGCGATCAGATGGTCACGAACATGTGCCACCACATCGAGGACGGCACCTTCGACGTGACCGCCCAGGCCATCAACCCGAAGGCCCACATCTCCCACGTGCACCGACCGCCCCGACCGTCCGCCGACTCCTCGCCGCACTGCCGCTGGAAGGTCACGATCGACGAGGACAACGAGACCCTCCCCGAGGCCGACATCACCCGCATCGTGCGCGGCACCACGTGTGCGACCTTCGAGTACCCGCCGATGCGTGACGGCACGCCCCACATCCCACCCGCCGCCGGGGTCTGATCCGATGGTCCAGACCGCACCGCGCCGCCACCTCACCGAACGGCAGGCCGAGGCCGTCGACCACCTCGTCGCCGCGACCGCCCTCGAGGTCACCACGTGCGGGTACGACGCGCTCTCGATGCGCGGCATCGCTCGCCGTGCCGGGGTCGCGCCCGCCACCGCGTACACGTACTTCTCCTCGAAGGACCACGCGCTCGGCGAGCTCCTCCTCCGACGGGTGCTGGAGGTGCCCGAACCCGCCGTCGACCCACACATCCCACTGGCCGAACGCCTCGAGCGCGTCGTCGACGGCCTCGGCGCGATCACGGCCGGTGACCCCGAGGTCGTCGCCGCGTGCACCCAGGCCCTGCTGTCCTCGCACCCCGACGTGAAGCGCCTGCGGGATCGCATCGGCCTCGAGGTCGCGCGCCGCGTCGCCACGGCGGCCGAGCGACCGATCGACGATCGACTCGTGCGGGTCGTGGTCACGACGTACTTCGGGTCGCTGCTCATGGCCGGCATGGGCCACATGCCGTACCCCGAGGTACCGACCTTCGTGGCGGACGCGACCCGCCTCATGACCGGAGCCGACGGGGCGATCCGATGAGTGCGATCGAGTTCAGCCCGTACGACTACCGGATCCACGAGGACCCCTACCCGACCTACGCCCGGTTGCGGGCCGAGTCCCCGCTCCACCGCAACGACGAGTTCGACTTCTGGGCGCTGTCCCGTCACGCCGACGTCGTCGCCGCGTTCCGGAACCTCGAGGTCTTCTCGAACGCGAACGGCGTGTCGCTCGACCCGTCGGCCTACGGACCGCACGCGCACCGCACGATGTCGCTGCTGGCGACCGACCCGCCGACCCACACCCGGATGCGATCGATCGTCAGCCGGACCTTCACCCCGCGTCGGATCGCCGCCCTCGAGCCCCGGATCCGGGCGATCACGCTCGAGTACCTCGAGCCGGCCCTCGACGGCGGGTCGTTCGACTTCATCGACGATCTGGCGGGCAAGGTCCCGATGGACGTCATCTCCGAACTCGTCGGCGTCCCGACCGAGGATCGGGCCGAACTGCGCCGCCTCGCCGACCTCCTCGTGCACCGTGAGGAGGGCACGTTCGACGTCACACCGGAGGGGTTCGAGGCGGCCATCGCCCTCTTCACCTACTACGACGAACTGATGCGTGACCGCGCCGCGCATCCCCGCGACGACCTGACCTCCGAACTGCTCGCGGCGGACGAGGACGGTGACCGGCTCGATGACGACGAGATCGCGGCGTTCCTGTTCCTGCTCGTCGTCGCGGGCAACGAGACCACGACGAAGCTGCTCGGGAACGCGTGGTACTGGGCTCGGGTCAACCCGGACGAACGGGCCAAGGTGTTCGCCGATCGGGAACGCATCCACGACTGGGTCGAGGAGACCCTGCGGTACGACGGGTCCACGCAGATGGTGTTGCGGACCGTGCAGCAGCCCATCGCGCTGCACGGCACCGACCTCGGCGTGGGCGAGCGGGTGTTCCTGCTCATCGGCTCGGCGAACCGCGACGAGCGGGTCTTCGACCGACCGGCCGAGTTCGACCTCGATCGGGTCACGTCCGACACCCTCGCGTTCGGCAGCGGCCGCCACTTCTGCCTGGGCGCGCTCCTCGCCCGTCTCGAGGCCCGGGCGGTCCTCGACGAGCTGCTCCAGCGCGTGCGCGACTACGACATCGATGCGGACGGTGCGCAGCGCGTCCACTCCGCGAACGTGCGCGGCTTCGCGCACCTCCCGACCACGGTGGTGACCCGATGAGTTCGAAGTTCCCCGCCCATCCCGAACGACGGGCCGTCGTCATCACGGGAGCGTCCTCCGGCATCGGGCAGGCCACGGCGGAGGCCCTGGCGGCCGAAGGGCATCCGGTCGTCATCGGCGCCCGGCGTCTCGGCGAACTCCAGGGCATCGCCGAGTCGATCCGGGCCGACGGGGGCGAGGCCCACCCCTTCCACCTCGACCTCGCCGATCCGGACTCGGTGGCACGGTTCGTGGACGCGGCCCACGCGGCGGTGGGCGAGGTGGAGGTCGTCATCGCGAACGCGGCCCGCAACCAGGTCGGCGCGATCCTCGAGACCCCGCCCGAGGAACTCGAGGCCGTGCTCGACGTGAACGTCGGCGGCACCCACCGGCTCATCACGGAACTGCTGCCGCCGATGATCGAGCGTCGGCGCGGCGACGTCGTGGTGGTGACCTCCGACGTGGTCACCAACCCCCGACCGTCGATGGCCGCGTACGTCACCTCGAAGTGGGGTCTCGAGGGGTACGTGCGCGCGCTGCAGATGGAACTCGAGGGGACCGGCGTGCGGGTGAGCATCGTGCGACCGGGCCCGACGCTCACCGAGATGGGCTGGGACTGGGACATGACCCGCACCGAGGCCGCGCTCGCCGAGTGGGAGCGCTGGGGCCTCGTGCGCCACAGCTCCTACATGCGGCCGAGCGCGGTCGCCCGCGCGGTGACCGCCGTCGTCTCGATGCCCCGCGGCGCTCAGATCACCTCGCTCGAGATCCACCCCGAGGCCCCCGTGCGGGAGGACGACTGACGTGACGACCAACGAAGCGATCCGGGTGTCGGGGGGCGACGGTCCCGACGGCCACCTCGACGAGCTCCGCACCGATCCGATCGCACTCCTCGAACGGGTGCGCGCCGAGTGCGGTGACGTCGGCCGGTTCGACCTCGCCGACCGTGAGGTCGTGCTGCTCACCGGGGCCGAGGCCAACGAGTTCTTCTTCCGGGCTCCGGAGGAACTGCTCGACCAAGCCGAGGCCTACCCGTTCATGAAGCCGGTGTTCGGTGAGGGCGTGGTGTTCGACGCGTCCCCCGAACGACGCCGCGAGATGCTCCACAACCAGGCGCTGCGCGACAAGTACATGCGCGGGCATGCGGCCACGATCGCGGCCGAGGTCGAGACGATGGTCGCCCGCTGGGACGACGAGGGCGAGGTCGACCTCCTCGACTGGTTCGCCGAACTGACGATCTACACCTCATCGGCCTGCCTCATCGGGCGACGATTCCGCGCGCAGCTCGACCGCCGGTTCGCCGACCTGTACCACGACCTCGAGCGGGGCACCGACGCACTCGCGTTCGTGGACCCCTACGCGGACATCGAATCGTTCCGCATCCGCGATCGTTCGCGGGAGGCGCTCGTCGAACTCGTCGCCGGGATCATGGCGGAGCGGGAGGCCACAGCGAGGGCCGAGGACGAGGAGGCCGACCTCCTCGACGTCCTCATGTCGATCCGCGACGAGGACGGCGGGCTGCGGTTCCCCCCGGCGATGGTGACCGGCATCTTCATCTCGATGATGTTCGCCGGCCACCACACGACCTCCACCACCGCGTCGTGGATGGTGATCGAACTGCTCCGCAACGCCGGTGCCTTCGACCGGGTGGCGACCGAGATCGACACGTTCGCCGCGCAGGGCGAGGAGGTCTCGTACCAGGTGCTGCGCGAGATGCCGATCACCGAGGCTGCCCTCAAGGAGACCCTCCGCCTCCACCCCCCACTCATCCTGCTCCTGCGGGTGGCCAAGGAGGCGTTCACGATCGAGGGCGTCGACGTGCGCGCGGGCCAGATGGTCGGCGCATCCCCGTGGGTGTCGAATCGCATCGCGGCATCGTTCGCCGAGCCCGACCGTTTCGACCTCGAGCGGTACGTGGAGCCACGGGCCGAGGACCTCGACAACCCGTGGAACTGGATCCCGTTCGGTGCGGGACGGCACCGATGCGTCGGTGCCGCGTTCGCCATGATGCAGCTCAAGGCGATCTTCGCGGTACTGCTGCGGGACTGGGAACTCGAGCTCGCGCAGCCCCCCGACTCCTACCGGCCGGACATGTCGAAGATGGTCATCCAACTCCAGCAGCCGGTCCGGGTCCGGTACCGCCGTCGAGCGGGGCGGTCCTGATGCGCATCGAGATCGACCGCGACCTGTGCCAGGTGCACGGCGTCTGCGAGAGCGAGGCCCCCGAGGTGTTCGTCGTACCGAAACGGGCCGAGACCGTGACCGTGCTCATCGAGCACCCCGACGAATCACTCCGACCGCGGATCACCGCGGCCGCCAAGTACTGCCCGACCCGGGCGATCCGCATCATCGAGGAGGACTGACATGGGGTACCCGCGCGCCGAGATGGAGGAGATGGTGGAGCGCTGGCTCGCCGCGAACCGGGCCTGCGAGGAGCAGCTCGACTGGCGGCCGATGGCCGAGTTCTACACACCGGACGCGACCTACGGCTGGAACGTCGGCCCGAAGGACGAGTTCATGGCGGTGGGTCGGGACGAGATCCGTGACCTCGCACTCGGACTCGAGATGAGCGGTCTGGGCGGTTGGGTCTACCCGTACCAGCACGTGCTCATCGACGACGCGAAGGGTGAGATCGTCGGGTTCTGGAAGCAGACCGCGCTCGCGACCCGGGACGACGGCACGAACTACGAGGTGCGGGGCATCGGTGGTTCGTGGTTCGTGTACGCCGGGAACTACCAGTGGTCCTGGCAGCGCGACTGGTTCGACGTGGGCAACGCGACCGCGGTGTTCATGGAGATGATCCGGGACGAGCAGTTGACGCCCGGCATGACCAAGCGCCTCGAGCAGTCGATGGCGGGCGAACGCCTGCCGGGTCACTACCGACCGGACATGATGCCGGTCGGCATCTGGGACCGCTGATACCCGGCTCGCGCGCCGGGGTCCGATGGGCCCACGACGCGCGAGCGCGCCCACGCCGACGTCCGCCCGGGGTACCGTCGCCCGGTCCCTCCGACCCATTCGGTGCCGCGCCGGTTCAGCGCGCCCACCCGCTCCGCCGAAGACCTCCCCCG
>JBEAXD010000060.1:0-3690 GCA_041159995.1 Actinomycetota bacterium
CCTCGGCGACGGTCACGTCGTCGAGGTCGGCCGCGGTCAGGCCGAAGCACCATCCGGTGGCGGCGAGGCGTGCGCGGCGAGCGTCGCTCGGTCGGGCCATGGCGTGCAGCAGTGTCCGCCACTGGGCCGCAGCCGGGGAGCGTTCGACCGTGCCGACGCCGGAGCGCACGGCCGGGATGCCCCGGTCGTCGAGAGCCCGGGCGATGAGATCACCGTCGTGGTTGCTGCGCACGAGCACGGCGATGTCGCCCGGGGTGATCGGTCGTTCCCCGGTCGGCGCACCGTGCTCATCGACGGTGCGGACGGTGCCGGCGAGGTGCTCGACGATGGTGGCCCCGAGATCCTCGAGGATGATGTCGGCGGCACCGGCGGTGTCGGCTGGATCGGTCCATCGGATCTCGATCGGCGCGGGGGCCGCCGAACCGATGACGACGCATCGCTCGGGCGCCCCGGGCCGGGCCGCGACGGGCGTGTAGGCCAACCGTCCGGCGGCGTCGAAGCGGGCGCCCCGGAACAGGGCGTTCAGTCCGTCGAGCAGGTGCGCATCGGACCGGTAGTTCGTATCGAGGGTCCGCGGCTCCGCTTCGGTGCCGTGGACGGCTGTGACGTAGGTCGCGATGTCGGCACCCCGGAACCGGTAGATCGCCTGCTTCGGGTCGCCGACGATCACGAGTGTGCGGGGATCGGGGAACCCCGTGCTCGCGAAGCCGTGGTCGAAGATCCGCCACTGCAACCGGTCGGTGTCCTGGAACTCGTCGACGAGGACGACCGAGAACCGGCTGCGCAGTGCCGCTGCGGCGCGTGCGGCGATTGCGGGATCGTCGAAGCACGCGGCCAGATCCGAGATGAGTGAGTCGAAGGTCGCGACCGCGGCGCGTCGGCGTCGGTCGGTGATCTCGGTGACGATGGCGGTGGCGAGTGCACCCCAGGTCGCGGCGAGCGCCTCGGCGGGGTGGTCGGGGCGGTCCTCCGTCTCGGGGTCGGGCGGCACGGCGAGCACGCTGCCCTGGTTGCCCATGTGGCGGCGGACGACCTCGGTGAGCGCGCTCTCGATCCGCTCGGGGTCGTCCTCCTTGGCGAGGCCGACGAGGGTCCGATCGAGCGCACCGGGGGTGGCGGCGAGCGCGCCGAGCAGATGGTCCCGGACCACCTCGCGGGTCAGCGACTCGTCGGCCTCGTCGAACGAGTCGCGCCCGACCCGACCGGCCTGCACACCGAGGGAGCCGAGCGCGAGTTGGCAGAAGCCGTGGATCGTCGTGATCGTCGCACCGTCGTAGTCAGCGATCGCGCGGGTGAGTCGGGCGAAGGGCTCCCGGGTCACCGGGTCGTCGGGCGACATGGTCGCCCGACGGGTGACGAGCGCACGCCGGGTCCGGTTGCGGAGTTCGGCGGCCGCAGCCCTCGTGTAGGTGACGATGAGGAAGCGGTCGATCGGAACGCCCTGCTCCGCGACCATCCGTGCGACCGTGTGCGTGACGGCGTAGGTCTTGCCGGTGCCGGCACTCGCCTCGATGGCCGTGAGCCCGGACGGCAGGTCATCGCGATCGATGTCGAACGTCCGGGTCATGCGGGACTCCCGGTGGTCCCGGTGATCGACGCGGTGTCGGTGAACGCGGCGTGGAGGTGCTTCGCGTACGCGAGCGCCGAGCAGCCGTGGGTCTCGGCGGTTCCGCCGAGCACGGCGAGCTCGCGTGCGGTCGGCCGTGTGATCGCCAGGGTGTCGGCGGTCGCATCTCCGAAGAACCACGCGGTCGCGCCGCGTCGAAGGTCCGACTCGAGCTGCTGCTCGAACTCGGAGTCCAGGTGGTCCGGCGCGTCGATCTTCCAGCCGGAGCTGGCGTCCTTGGCCTTCCCGACTCGGATCGACCCGAGCGCGAGGCGGGTGGTGGCCCGGGGGAACACTGCGATCGGGCCGGACCGGGCGAGCATGCGCAGCCCGAGCGCGTGTTCGAGCACCCCGGCCGCCGCGCCGGGTCGCAGCGCCAGGGTGCGGGCGGTCGGGACCGCTCGCTCGACCTTGTCCTTCGAGCGTTCGATGAGGCCACCGAGTCGGGCGGTCCATGCGACCTCGGGATGCTCGAGTTCGAGCAGGGCGAGCGCGATCCACGGTTCGATCAGGTGTCGGGCCTGGAGACGGGTGCTGTGGATCCGAACGATCGACTGATCGACCACGTCGAGTTCGACATCGATGTCGACGGCGCCGGCACCGTACGGCACGGAACGTCGGATCCTCACGCGGTCGGTGGGCTGGACGCGCCCACCGGCCGCCGCGATCACTGCGGTGGTCTCGGCCACGAGGTGCTCCATCGCCCGGTCACCGAGGAGCAGCGGCGGGAGGCTCGTGCTCCGTTCGGCGGCCACCCGCCACGCGGTCGCGTCGCCACCCCCGGCGAGGTGCTCCACGAGATCGGCGGAGAGCACGGATCGCTGGAGCGGTCCGACGGCCAGGTCGACCTCCTCGTTGCGGGCCGAGGTATCGGGCGGGAGTGCGGCCTCGAGCCCGTCCCGCAGGAAGAGCTCGTGCGCGTTGCGGTACGCCGCGGTCAGGTCCCGGAGGCCGAGGGTCGAAGCGTCGGGCCGATCGACCGGCGTGAGGGGCCCGTGGCCGGTGCCCGCGGCGAGGGCCCGGGCCCAGGCCGGACCGGCGGGGTCGTACGTCGGTTCATCGGCGAGCCGCCGCCGGTGCTCGAGCACGCGAGCACCCGCCGCGGGTTCGCCGGCCAGCGCGGCGCGGAGATCCGCCGACGCGTCGGCGAGTTCCTCCACGACCACCGGGAGTCCGAGCGGTCGATTCGTGACGACGTCGTGCGCCGTGGTCGTGATGAGGACGTGATCCGAGGCGAGGAGTGCATCGAGGAGCGCGAGCCGGGCCTCCTCGGAGCGGTCGGCCTCCCAGGGGTGCTCGGCGTCCGTGGCGGCGAGCACATCGTCCCCCGAGACGGTGCCGGACCGGGTCGCATCGTCGTCGAGGCCGACGAGCGCCGTGAGGCGGTGCGGCACCCCGCGCCGGGCGCGCGGACCGCCGATCGTGATCGCATCGTGGCGATTCCTCGCCGAGCCCGTGCGTTCGTCGAACGCGACGCCGACGAGTGCACGGGCCTCGCTGATCGTGATGGCCCGGCGGATGGCACCCGCGCGGGACCGCATGGCGCCGATGAGTTCGCGGGCCGCGTTGAGTTCACGGCGGGTGCTCGGGTCGTCCGCGATGAAGGTGGTGAGGATGGACTCGAGGATGTCGGCCCAGTCGGCCGGGGTCGGACCGGCGCCCGCCCGCGCCGAGAGGTCCCGGACCGCTGCCACGAACGCCGCGACGGAGCCGACGAGTTCGAACTCGGAGCCGGAGATGTCGTCGAACGGGACGATGAGCGTGCCCTGTTCGTCGAGCGCGACGGCGGTGCCGTCGGGGTTCTGGATGAGCAGGCCGGTGAGGAGTCGATCGATCGCCGGTGCCCATGCGCCGACCGTGAGCCTCGGCTCGTATCCCCACCGCCGCCGATGCTCGGCGTCGAGCCCCCAGCGGACGTCGAGACCGTCGAGCACCCATGCGCTCACGCGTTCGGCGGCATCGGCCGACAGCCCGAACGCCGAGGCGACCGGGGTGAGCCGGAGCACGGCGAGGACCTCGGTGGCGCGGCACCGCCCGGCCGCGAGGCCGAGGATGCCATCGATCGCGAGTGCGACGCCCGGGGT
>JBEAXD010000073.1:0-4885 GCA_041159995.1 Actinomycetota bacterium
GTCCTCGGTGCGCCGATCAAGGGCGTCATCCTCATCTACTGCCAGCCCTGACCGGCCCGTCGCGCGCCGGGCTCCGGTCCACACCACCCACCCCGACGCCGCCGGCCGCGAACGGTCCTGACGCCCCGACGCGTGCGGCAGACTTGGCGGCCATGACCGCCCTCCTCGACGCCCTGCGCGACCGCAGTGCCCACATCGTCGTCGTCGGCCAGGGCTACGTCGGCCTCCCGGTCGCGATGCGCGCCGCCGAGGTGGGCTTCCGGGTGACCGGGTTCGAGGTCGACCCGCGCCGCCTCGCCGCACTGCAGGACGGCCACTCGTACGTCGAGGACGTGCCGGACGAGCGGCTGCGGGCCGCGATCGACGCCGGGTACACCGCCACGGACTCGATCGGCGACCTTGCGGGGTTCGACGTGGCGGTCATCTCGGTGCCGACCCCGCTGCGGGAGGGCACGCCGGACCTCTCGTTCGTGGAGAGCGCGGCCGAGCAGTTGCGCCGGGTGCTGCGGGCGGGCGCGCTCGTCGTGCTCGAGAGCACCACCTACCCGGGCACGACCGAGGAACTCGTCGGGCCGATCCTCGAGGGCTCGGGACTCGTCGCCGGGCGCGACTTCCACCTCGGCTACTCCCCCGAGCGCATCGACCCGGGCAACGCGCGCTTCACGTTCGAGAACACCCCGAAGGTCGTCTCCGGCATCGACGAGGCCTCGCGCGCGTGCGTCGCCGAGTTCTACGGCGCGCTCGTCGACACCGTGGTGCCGGTCGGATCCTGCGCCGAGGCCGAACTCGTGAAGCTGCTGGAGAACACCTTCCGGCACGTGAACATCGCGCTCGTGAACGAGCTCGCGATGTTCGCCGAGGATCTCGGGGTGGACATCTGGAGTGCCATCGACGCGGCCTCCACGAAGCCGTTCGGCTACATGCGCTTCACCCCGGGACCCGGCGTCGGGGGCCACTGCCTCCCGGTGGACCCCTCGTACCTCTCCTGGCGGGTGCGCCGGACCTCGGGCTCGGCGTTCCGGTTCGTCGAACTCGCCAACGACGTGAACGAGCACATGCCCGACTACGTCGTGAGCCGCATCGCCGCGATGCTCAACAAGCACGAACGGTCGGTGAAGGGCACCCGCATCCTGCTGCTCGGCATGGCCTACAAGGCGGGCACCTCGGACTGGCGGGAATCGCCCTCGGTCGTGGTGGCCGAACGTCTCGCCGCCCTCGGTGCCTCCCTGCGAGCCTGCGATCCGCACATCCCGGCGGTGTTCACCCCCGGATTCGACCTCCGGCTCGAACCGTTCGGTCCGGAGGCGCTCGGCGCCGCCGACCTCGTCGTCGTGCTCGTCGACCATCCGGAGTTCGACCCGGAGGTGATCGCCGCGCACGCGCCGCTCGTGTTCGACGCGAAGGCCATCCTGCGGGGCCGCGAGTTCCGCGGCGAGGTGCTCTAGGGGTTCGACCCCACGTCGTCCGCGCCGAGCCGGGCGAACGTCCGCACGACCCATTCGGCAGGCGCCGAGGCCTCGTTCACCCCGCCGAACCCGGTGTAGGCGAACGCATCGGACCGCAGGCCCGAGGTGGCGCGCACCACGACCCGACCGTCGATGGAGCCGCGCAGGGCCACCGGGCCCGATCCCGTGAGGGCCCGCACGGTGCAGTCGATCCGCAGGTCGTGCCACCGCGACCAGTCCAGTTCGGCGATCGGCCGGGATCGGACCACCCGGAGCGCCCCGGGGCCGGAGGTCGCGGTCTCGACGAGCAGTGCACGCCCGTCGGTGGTCACGAGGAGGCCGTGGGCCCGCTGCGGGGAGGCGAAGCAGAACGGACCGAACGCGAAGTCGCCGTCCGGAGCGACCGCGCGCACCGACACCTCCACCCCGAGGCTCGTGTGCGTGCCGTTCGTCTGCACGCCCCGCCACGCCGGCGTCGCCTCCCGGGCGACGAGGTGGTACCCGTCGGCCGCGTACGAGGAGGCCGACGCTCCGTCGTCCACGACCGTGAAGTCACCCCGCCCGCGGGTGAGGTCGGCCGAGTAGCGCTCGTCGAGGAGCGCATCGTCGAACGAGCGGTGCAGCGAGCCGTCCCCGTCGATGAGCGCGACCATCGCCAGCGCGCACCCGACGAGGACGAGGGCGGCGAGCACGAGCACGGGGAGGAACCGACGCCGTCGGTGGACGTTCGGCGGCGCCGTCGGCACCGCATCGGACCGCGGGGTCGTGGGGGGACCGCCCTGGGCTCCGGTGGACGCCGGGCGATCGACGCCGGGTCCGGTCGTCTCCGTGGTGCCGTCGGCCATCGAGACCGCCTCCCCGTGCTCGTGTGCCGGACCAGCATGGGCGCGGCCCCGAACACGAGGGAAGGGTCGGGCGTCCCGAACGGGACGATGCGGACGGGTCGGGGACCGGGGGCGGCGCTAGAGGCCGGTGAGGCCGACGTACTTGCCGCCCCGCTCGAACACCCGGAACGGACGGTCGCCGGCCGCGACCCAGTCGCGGAACCAGGTGTTGTCGTCGATGTCGTCGAACACGACGACGGCGTCCGGGGTGAGGTGCGGGGACACGGTCCCCCACCCGAAGGTGCGTCCCTCGTAGGACTTGTCGGAGTCGTAGTGGAACAGCGCGATCGGTCCGCACACCGGGAGGATCTCCGCGAGGTTGGCCCGATCGCCGCGCGTGTGGAGGTGCCAGCCGGCGCGCAGGGCCTCGGGGACGACGCAGCCGACGTAGCGCTCCGGATCCTCGAGCCGGAAGTACGGGAAGTCGCTGGAGTACAGCGACCCCGCGCCGTTCGCGTCGAGTGCGGCGAGCACCGCGGCCGAGGACCAGCCCGCGGCCACGCCGGTCTCCACGACCGTGGTCGGTCGGCGCAGGCGGGTGAGGAAGTGGAGGAGCCGGTGGTGCCCACCGCCGCCGAGGGGCACCCCGATGGTCGCGAGCACGGCCTGCGCGTGCACCTCGAAGGCCGCGGCCCACTCGCCCGACTCCGCCCAGAGGTCCGCGTCGATCGCCGCGGCGAAGGTGTCGACCGACTCGGCGTGCTCGGCCGCCCAGGCGAGGGCCTCGTCGCGGTGGGTCGGGCGCAGTCGGGCGCGGACCTTGCCGACCATGACCGGCAGGTACGAGGGTCGCAGCGCGTTGCGGGCGACGTTGCGCAGGGTGCGGGCGCTCGGCACGGCCCCGAGGCTAGCGGCGCCCCGACACCCGTCCGACCGCTCGCAACGCCGTCGCACGGGCGCGGCGCGCGGTCCGGATGCGACCCGGCGCGCTCGTAGGATTCAGGCCTTGCGCTTACCCGTCGACCCGCGCGCCCCCGGGGGTGAGCGGTGACCACCGCGTCGCCGCCGGAGTCGGGTCCCGGCGCGCCCCCGGTCACCACGCGGACCGGACCGGACGCGGGGTGGTGGCTGGGCGCGAGCGCGGTGCTCCTCGTCCTCGGCGCGGTGGTGCCGCTCGCGATCGCGTGGCGATCCGGCGCGCTCTCCATCCCGCGCTCGGACGACTGGTCGTACCTGACGACCCTGTTCCGCTGGACCGAGGGCGGCGGGCTCGACTTCAACCGGTGGGTCTCGATGACCCTCGTCGGCCAGCTCCTCCTCGCCGCACCCGTGGCCCTCGCCGCGCCGGGCTCGATCGCCGCGGTGCGGATCGAGGTCGCCCTCCTCGGCGTCGGCGGCCTCCTCGCCACCGGGTGGCTCGGACTGCAGGTGCTCGGACGCCGGGGTCCGGCGCTGCTCATCGCGGTGACGATCGCGCTCGGCCCGCTGTGGGGACCGCTCGCCGCCACCTACATGACCGACGTCCCGACCTTCGCGGTCCAGACGCTCGCCGCGGCCATCGCGGTCGTGGGTCTGCGACGGCCCGAGCGTCGCACGGTCGCGCTCCTCGCCGCGGTCGCGGTCGGCTTCGTCGGCATCTCGATCCGCCAGTACGCGATCGTCCCGGTGGGCGCGACCCTCCTCGCGTACGCGCTCGTCGCCCGTCGGGACCGGGACCGCCGACTGCTGCGCACGGTGGTCCTGACCGGCGCGACCGTGGTCGTCGCCACCGTCGTGCTGCTCCTCTGGTGGCGCGGCATCCCGAACCCGCTGGCGAACGCGCCGATCCGGCCCTCGTCCGGCTCGGCGCGCGAGGCCCTCGCCCGCGGCATCGGCTACGTGCGCCTCGCCGGCCTGCTCCTGCTCCCCGTCATCGTGTGGGCCGGTCCCGTCCGCATCGCTCGCCGGGCCTGGACGACCTCGCGGCGGACCGCGGTCGCGGTGACGGGCATCGCGGTGGCCGGCCTCGCCTTCGGGTACGGCGCACTGCGCGAGGACGCGTTCGTCGGCAACTACGTGCACCCGCGCGGCGTGCTCGGCGACGACGTCATCGCCGGTTTCCGCCCCGAGATCATGCCGGGTCCGCTGTGGGCCCTCGTCGTCCTCACCGGATCGCTCGGCGCCCTCGTGCTCGCGCTGGCGGCGGTGCCGTGGCTCGCGACGGTCCCGGCCCGGGTGCGGTTCCGCGACCTCGGATCGATCGACCCGATCGCGCTCACGTTCGGCCTCACGCTCGGCGGCCTGTGGTGCGCGTACCTCCTCACCGACACGCTCCAGATCAACCGGTTCCCGATCTTCGACCGGTACGCACTCGGTGGTCTCCCGCTCATCGCGGTGCTCCTCCTGCGCGCCGCCGAGACCCCGCCCCCGGGGCGCGCCGGACCGCACGTCACGGCGCGCGTCGGGGCGCGCCGCGTCACCACGGCCGGCGCGCTCGTGCTGCTCGCACTGCTCGGCCTCACGTTCACGATCGACTCGGCGCGCTACGACGCCACGCGGTGGCGGGTGGGCGAGGCCACGGTGGCCGCCGGGTACCCGCTGCGCGACATCGACGGCGGGTTCGAGTGGGTCAACTGG
>JBEAXD010000095.1:0-5619 GCA_041159995.1 Actinomycetota bacterium
GCGGCGCGCACCGCCCCGTCGAGAGGTGCCATGTCCCGATGCCGTTCCGCCCTGCTCGCCGCGTTCGCGGCCCTCATCGCCCCAGGTGTCCCGTGGGCCCGCCCGGCGAGCGCGGCGACCACGTGGGTCCGGCCCGTCCCCGGGGCGATCGTGCGACCGTTCGTCGCGCCGGCCTCGCCCTACGGTCCGGGCCACCGCGGGATCGACCTGCGGACCGGGCCCGGCGAACCGGTGCACGCGGTGGCCGCCGGGGTGGTCGAGACGGCCGGTCCGGCCGGGGGCGCCCTCCACGTGGTGCTCCGGCTCGGTGACGGGTCCCGGGCCGGGTTCTCGTTCCTCGGCGCCATCGCCGTGCGGACCGGGGATCGGGTGGCCGCCGGCGCGGTGATCGGACGGGCCGGGGGGTTGGGCATCGCCCACCCGACCGGCACCATCCACCTGTCGTGGCGGGTGCGGGGCGACTACCGCGACCCGACCCGGCGGCTCGCCCCGCGCCGGTACCGGCTCCTGCGGCCCGCTCCGGGCCCGACCGGGAGGGGTTCGGGGGGTCTCGGCTAACGTCCCCGCCGGTCCCGGCACCGAGTCGGGATCACGAACCCGATCATCCACCTCTCGACTCATCGCCCGTCGATCCGACGGTCGCCGCCTCACCGGCGGTGCGGCAACGGGCGTTCCACCCAACCGACGGAAGGAAGTGACCCGTGGCTGTCGTCACGATGAAGCAGCTCCTGGAGCATGGCGTCCACTTCGGGCACCAGACCCGGCGCTGGAACCCCAAGATGCGCCGATTCATCCTCGGCGAGCGCAACGGCATCTACGTCATCGACCTCCAGCAGACGCTGGGCCGGATCGACACCGCCTACCGGTTCGTCCGCAGCACGGTCGAGAACGGCGGGACGGTGCTCTTCGTGGGCACGAAGAAGCAGGCCCAGGAGCCGATCCAGCGTCACGCGGACCGTGTCGGACAGCCGTACGTGAACTTCCGCTGGCTCGGCGGCATGCTCACGAACTTCTCGACCGTCCACCAGCGCGTCGCCAAGATGCGCGAGATGGAGCGGCAGGTCGCCTCGGGTGAGGTCGACCAGATGATCAAGAAGGAGGGGCTCAAGCTGCGGCGGGATCTCGCCAAGCTCGAGCGCAACCTCGGCGGCATCCGCAGCATGGAGAAGCTGCCGGACGTCGTGTTCGTGCTCGACACGAACAAGGAGCACATCGCGGTGACCGAGGCGAACCGTCTCGGCATCCCCGTGGTCGCGGTCGTGGACACCAACGTCGACCCCGACATCATCACGTACCCGATCCCCGGCAACGATGACGCGATCCGCTCCGCCAACCTCATGTGCCGCGTCATCGCCGACGCGGTGGAGGAGGGCCGGTACCTCGCGCAGCGCAAGGGCATCCGGGCCGGCACGAAGGCCGAGGCTCCGGCGCCCCCGGTGCTCACGCCCGAGGAGCAGGCGGCCCGGGCCGAGCAGCAGGCCCGCGCCCGCAACGAGGCCGCCGCCGCCCAGGCCGAGCGCGAGCGTCGCCTCGCCGAGTCGAAGGCCCAGGCCGCCGACGCGCCCGAGGCGACGCCCGAGGCCGCCGAGACCCCGCAGGAGGGCTGACCGTTGGCCGACTACTCCGCCAAGGACGTCGCCGCGCTCCGCAAGGAGACGGGTGCCGGGATGATGGACTGCAAGAAGGCCCTCGAGGAGTCGGGCGGGAACCTCGAGGAGGCCCGCGACTGGCTCCGCAAGAAGGGCCTCGCCGGCGCCACGAAGCGGGCCGGGCGGTCCGCCGAGCAGGGTGCGGTCGACGTCGTCGTCGACGGTCCCGTGGCGGCCCTCGTCGAGATCACCTGTGAGACCGACTTCGTCGCCAAGGGTGACGACTTCCGGTCGCTCGTCGCGACCCTTGCGGCGCAGGTGGCGAAGGAGGGCGAGGACCTCGCCGGGCAGGCCTACGAGGGTTCGACGGTCGGCGAGTACATCACCCAGGCCGCGGCCCGCCTCGGCGAGAACGTCGGGATCGGGCGCGTCGTGCGCTACGAGACGGCCGACGGCCTCGTCGACGCGTACAAGCACATCCAGAACGAGCGCGGCGTCATCGGCGTGCTCGTGGAGCTCGGTGGTGTCGACGCCTCGAACGCCGCGGCGGTGGAGGTCGCACACGACGTCGCCCTCCACATCGCGAGCGCAGCGCCCCGCTTCGTCCGCAAGGACGAGGTGCCCGCCGAGGCGATCGAGCGTGAGCGCGAGGTGCTGACCGAGCTCACCCGGAACGAGGGCAAGCCGGAGGCATCGATCGGCAAGATCGTCGAGGGTCGGCTCAACTCCTTCTACAAGGACTACTGCCTCGAGGAGCAGGCCTTCGTGAAGGACCCGAAGACGACCGTCGCCGCGCTCGTCGCCGGGCTCGGGGCCGGAGCGACGATCCGTCGCTTCGTCCGGGTCAAGATCGGCGAGGAGTAGCCATCAGCACTCCGGATACCCGCGAGCTGGCTGCCGCCGGAGCCTTCCGGCGGGTGGTCCTCAAGCTCTCGGGTGAGGCGTTCGCCGATCCCGCGACCGGGTACGGCATCGATGCGGGGATCGTCGCCCGCATCGCCGAGGAGACCGCGGCGGCCCGGGCCGAACTCGGTGCGGAGATCGCGGTCGTCGTCGGCGGTGGCAACATCTTCCGGGGCATGACGGGTGCGACCCGGGGTATGGACCGCGCCCGGGCGGACTACATGGGGATGCTCGCCACCGTCATCAACGCACTCGCGCTCCAGGACGCGTTCGAGGCGGTCGGACAACCATCCCGGGTGCAGACGGCCATCACGATGGCCCAGGTCGCCGAGCCCTACATCCCGCGACGCGCGCTGCGCCACATGGAGAAGGGCCGGATCGTCGTGTTCGCGGCGGGCACCGGCAACCCGTACTTCACGACCGACACCACCGCGGCGCTGCGCGCGGCCGAGATCGGGGCCGGAGCGATCCTCAAGGGGACCCACTCCGGCGTCGACGGGATCTACTCCGCCGACCCGCGCCTCGACGCGACGGCGACCAAGCTCACCGCGGTGTCGCACCTCGAGGTCCTCAACCGCGGCCTCAAGGTGATGGACTCCACCGCCATCACGTTCTGCATGGACAACCGACTCCCGATCGTCGTCTTCGACGTGTCGTCGCCCGGCAACATCGGTCGCGTCTTCACGGGTGAGCCGATCGGGACGCTGGTGCACGCGAAGGAGGATTGACGTGCCGACCGTTCCCGAGATCGTCAGTGAGTGCGAGGAGCACATGCGCAAGGCGGTGGTGCACCTCCAGGACGAGTTCGCCACCGTGCGGACCGGACGCGCCGCGCCGGCCATGGTCGAGAAGATCCGGGTCGAGTACTACGGCTCGGAGGTGCCGCTGCAGCAGCTCGCGGGCTTCTCCGTGCCCGAGCCGCGGGTGCTCGTGGTCTCGCCGTTCGACAAGGGCGCGCTCAAGGCCATCGAGAAGGCGATCCAGTCCTCCGACCTCGGCATCTCGCCGTCGAACGACGGCCAGGTGATCCGGCTCACGTTCCCGCAGCTCACCGAGGAGCGCCGCAAGGAGCTCGTGAAGATGGTGAAGCACCGGGCCGAGGAGGGCCGGGTCGCGGTCCGCAACGTCCGCCGACACGCCAAGCAGCAGTTCGAGGCCCTCGAGAAGGAGGGCGGGATCTCTCGGGACGAGCTCGAGCGGGTGGAGAAGGACCTGCAGAAGACGACCGACCGCACCATCGCCGAGGTCGACGAGATGCTGGCCCACAAGGAGCGGGAGCTCCTCGAGGTCTGACGGGCCCCTGACGGGGCCGGATCCCGGGCGAGCCCCGCCCCGGCCGGTGCCCCCGTCTAGCCTGCAACCACGTCTCACGGGGCGAGGGGGAAGCCATGGACGACGTCTTCGACGGTGATGAGAGCGAGGCGCAGCAGCCCGAGCGGCCGCGCGCGAGCGAGGGGGTCCGCATCCTCGGGGCCGACGAGGCGCGGGCGGCCATCGACGGCGGCGCCGAGGGCCGTCCGCCCCTCGAGCAGCCCGAGCCGCCGGTCGCACCGACGCTGAGCTTCCCGCGCGCCGGGGATCACCCGGCCCGTCCGACCGGGGCCGCCGAGCCGCCCCGCCTCGTGCCGCTCGACGGCGGTCTCCGACCGCCGGCCACCGACGCGCCGGCTTCCGAGGGCGTGCGCATCGTGGGGGTCGCGCCCGCCACCGACGACACCGGCGAGCACCGGGTCGTCGAGGTGGCGGCCGAGTCCGAGACGGTCGACCTGCCCCATTGGAGCGAACCGCCCACCGGCGAGCACGCCGCGGTGACGCCCGAGGCCGGCGACTCGCTCCGCTTCCGCAACGCGGCGGACGACTTCGACGAGGTCGACGAGGCCATCGTCATCGAGGACGCGCTCATCACCGACGACGAGCCCACCGGTGCGTTGGCCGCGCCGACCCCCGACGACGACGCGGCGTTCGCAGCCGAGGTGGAGGCCCGACGCCGGGTGCGTCCCGTGTCCTCGCAGCGTCGTCCGGAGCGGACGCCGACCGCGCCGGCGACCCCGCCGGACCTCGTGACCCGCATCATCACCGGGGCGGCCGTGGCGGTCCTCGCCCTCATCTGCTTCAAGGCCGGCCCCACACCCACGATGCTGCTCGTGGCCGTCATCGTGGGGCTCGCCGCGCTCGAGTTCTTCGACGCCATCCGCAAGGTCGGGTTCAAGCCGGCCACCATCATCGGGGTGCTGGCCTCGGTGGCGATCGTGCCGATCGCGTACACCCGCGGCGAGTTCGCCTACCCGCTCGTGCTCGCGCTCGTCGTGTGCTTCAGCCTGCTGTGGTTCATGGTCCGGGCCTCGCCCGGTCGGCCCCTCCTGAGCGCCGCCATGACGATCGCCGGATTCGCCTACGTCGGAGGGCTCGCGGGCTTCGCCGGGCTCATGCTCGCCTACTCCGATGGCATCGGTCTGCTGCTCGGCCTCGCCCTCTGCGTGATCGCGTACGACGCGTCGGCCTACCTCGTGGGCTCCCGGATCGGCCGCACGCCGCTGGCCCCGAACCTCTCGCCGGGCAAGACGGTCGAGGGGCTCATCGGCGGCGTCGCGGCGTCGATCGTGGTGGCGGTGCTCATCGTCTCCCAGATCGCCCCGTGGGGCGGGGTGGGGCGCACGTTCCTGCTCGGTCTCGTGGTCGGGGTCGTCGCGCCGTTCGGCGACATGTGCGAGTCGATGATCAAGCGCGACCTGCGCATCAAGGACTTCGGGAGCATCCTGCCCGGACACGGCGGGGTGCTCGACCGGTTCGACGCGATCCTGTTCGCGCTGCCGGCGGTCTACTTCCTCGCCCGCGCGCTCCAGATCGGCTGAGCCCAGACGGCGGACCCGCCCTCGCGGGTGGGAGGATGGACCCCGTGCGACGCGTCGTCATCCTCGGCTCCACCGGGTCCATCGGGACCCAGGCCCTCGAGGTCATCGGCGCGCACCGGGACGAGTTCGAGGTCGTCGCGCTGGCCACCGGCTCGAACGCGACGCTGCTCGCCGAACAGGCCGCCGTCTTCGGGGTCTCGGCGGAGCGGGCGCGCGTCGCCGGTGGTGACCCCGGGCTCCTCGCCGAACTCGCAGCACTCGAGGAGGCCGACGTC
>JBEAXD010000230.1:0-30059 GCA_041159995.1 Actinomycetota bacterium
TGCGGCGCAGCGGGTTCGCCGTCTACGACCGGGCGCTCAGCGACGAGGTCCGGGAACGCCTCCGCATGGACCAATGGCTGCGACGGGCTCTCGAGCTCGGTGAGATCGACGTCGCCTACCAGGCGATCGTGGCGGTCGATTCAGGCGCACCCGTCGGGGTCGAGGCGCTCGTGCGGTGGCGTCCGGGTCACGGCGACCAGGTGGCGGCCGCATCGTTCGTCCCCGTGGCGGAGGCGAACGGGACCATCGTGCCCATCGGGCGTGCGGTCCTCACCGACGCGTGCCGCACCCTCGGGGGGTGGCGACGGGACGGCCTCGTCGGTCCGGAGTTCACGCTCTCGGTCAACGTCTCAGCCCGCCAACTCGATCGCGCCGCACTCGTCGCCGAGGTCGAGGAGGCGCTGGCCGCCGCCGGTGTCGAGCCGTCGGCGCTCTGCCTCGAGGTGACCGAGACCGCGCTCATCGCGGACCTCGGCCATGCGGCATCGGTGCTCGGTGCGATCCGCGAGCTGGGGGTTCGGGTGTCCATCGACGACTTCGGTACGGGGTACGGATCGCTCGGACTGCTCCAGCACCTCCCGGTCGACGAACTCAAACTCGACCGGTCCTTCGTGAGCCGACTCACCGAGGATGCAGGGGCCGACGTCATCACCCGCGCGGTGTGCGGGCTCGCGACGGGTCTGGGTCTCGGGCTCGTCGCCGAGGGGATCGAGACGCCCGAGCAGCTCGAACGCCTCCGTGCACTCGGCTGCTCGAGGGCTCAGGGCTTCCTCTTCGCCCGACCGGTCGACCCGGAGGCGTTCCGCTCGTGGCTCGAGAGCCGCTGACCGCGATCAGGCGATCGGGTCGAGCAGTACGAGCGGGATCTCCCGCGACGTCTTCTCCTGGTACCCCGCGTAGTTGGTGAAGTCCGCCGTGATGCGGGGCCACATCTCCGCCCGCTCCTCAGCGGTCGCGACGCGGGCCCGACGGCGGTGCTTCGACTTCCCCCCGATCGCCACCTCGACCTCCGGATTGGCCTGCAGGTTGAGGAACCAGGCCGGATGGTGGTCGTCGCCGCCGCGTGACGCGACGATCACGTAGGTATCGCCGATCTGGAGGGGCGAGGTGAGCATGCAGGACCGCGGTTGACCCGACCTCCGACCCGTGGTCGTGAGTTCGAGCACCGGCATGCCGGCTGCGCTCCAACCCACCTTGCCGAACGTGACGGTGAGCAGGGTCCGGTGGATCGCGTTCATGGCCTTGAGGGCGAGATCACTCGGCATGCGGCCGAGGCTACGGCACCCGGCTGGCGGAGGCGGGTTCCGCACGGCTACCGTCAGGAGCACGCCGCGGGGTGGAGCAGTCTGGTAGCTCGTCGGGCTCATAACCCGAAGGTCGTGGGTTCAAATCCCACCCCCGCCACCATCGATACGAGTCGGGCCCCCGCGAGGGGGCTCTTCTCGTATCGATCATCGGGTCGAGGGATTTGGGAGGAGTCGCTCGAAGAGCGGCGACGGTTCCCACCCCCGCCACCATCGATACGAGTCGGGCCCCCGCGAGGGGGCTCTTCTCGTATCGATCATCGGGTCGAGGGATGTGGGAGGAGCGAGTTCAGCGCGGATCGCAGAACGCTCGTCGTGTGCCCGCCCGGGTTCGCCATGGTCGCGTCGTCATGTGCGGACGCGCGTTCCGAATCGCCTGCTCGTCGGGTTCGACGTGGGTGATCAGGGGAGCGATGCGTGCCCTTCGCGTGCTCCGCTGCGAGCGAAGCAGCGGTATGGGCGGAATGCCTCCCTAGCGAGATCGGGAGGTCGGCCGTACGGTGATGACGGGCCGCCGTGACCGCGACGACTCAACCTCATCGAAGGGCAGATCATGTCGACTCACCGTGCAACGATCATGGGGTTCGCGGCAGCCGCAGCGCTCGCGCTCGCTGGAGGTGGTGCATCGGCCGCCAGCCTGAATCCGAACGCAACCGTGCCGCTGGCGGAGCTCGTCTGTCCGGGAGGCCAGATGCTGAGCGTCTTCGGTATCGACAACGGCGGGCAACCCGTTCACTCGACGAGTGGGTTCGTCGTCGGCGGTGGCATCGCAGCGCGGTGGTCGAGCGGCGAGGAGACGGGCACGCTCACGATCAACGATGGGCCTCACATCGGCGAGACGATCCCGTACGACACCTCGTTCGCCGGCCCCATCGGGACTGCAGCGGGCCGCAAACCCGCTCCGAACCTCAGCCGGCTCGTCGCCTGCGCGTTGGCCGGCGACCCGACGTTCGCCTGGACCGACACGCTCCGTGAGGAGGACGTCGAGTTCCTCCAGCTGTCCGAGGACTACCTCGGGGCTGGATACTCGATCGTCGGGAGCCGCTCCTTCACCGTCTACCTGATGCCCGAGCAACTCGCGCACCGTTGATCCGCGTCGTCCGGCGCGAGGTGCCGACGGCCGACGCGGCGCGGATCGAAGGATCGTCGGGGTTCACCCGTGTCGCTCGATCACCTGCGCCTGGGCGCGGTGGGGATCCGAGGTGCGTGAGGCTCTGATCGAGAACAGGTTCCACACGATCGCGCAGGCGCCGGTGCCGTACAGGGCGAGGTACACCGCTCCATGGTTCACGGTCGCACCGAAGACCAGTGCGCCGAGTGGTGCCATGAGCAGGACGGCGGTATCGGCTGCGGCGAGGTCGGCGGCAGCGTCCTCGGGTGGGTCGGCGTCGGCGGCCGAGCCCACGTACAGGGCGCGTGCGGCGAACCTGAACACGCCGAGCGGTACGGCGAGGACGGCCCAGGCGACGAGTTCGACCCGCCCGTTCAACAGGCTCGAGGCGACGCCGAGCGCAGCGAGCATCACGCCGCCGAGCGTGCCGGCGATCTGACCGGCCCGGAGTTCCGTCGACGTTCGTTGCGCGAACCGCACTGCCCATGGTGTGGCGATCTCACCGATGGCGAACGCGGCCAGGAGCAGACCGGCGGCCGCGACCGCCGGTTCCTGGCGGAGGTCGTCTGCGACGGGTACCACGAGTCCCATGATCGGCGCGAGGAAGATGACGCTCGAGACCCCGAGCACCGCAGTCCAACGCAGGTGCCGGCTGGCGGAGAGACGCCGCCACGTGCTGCGGAGGGGGTGGCGCGTTCGCGTCGGCGGGGCCGGCTCGCGGGTCGGGAGGACGCGCGTCAGGACGATGAGCATCGGAACCGTGAGGAGCGCGTCGATGATGAGACCCCACCCGAAGGCCGCGGTGCTGAGCGCCCAACCTCCGAGGAGTCCACCGAGGCCCCAGGCGATCCCCAGTGCAACCGAGAGGCGGGCGAAGGAGTGGGCGGTGTTGTTCGATGCTTGGTACGCCTTCGACACCAGTGGCCGAACGACGATGCTCATGCCGGCGGTCGCTCCGAACACCGGTGCTGCGATGAGCAGTGTCGGCATCGTCGGCGCTCCGGCCAACAGCGCGACCCCTGCGATGAGGTAGGCGAGCGCGTTGGACGCCTGCACGGTCGTGAACCCGGCCCGAACGCCCCATCGCGCGTAGACCGAGTGCCCGTACGGAGTCGCGAGTGCCGTGGCGAGGAGGCACGCGGCCATGAAGGCGCCGGTGTAGAGGCCGCCCCGCGCGGTCCCGCCGGCCGCGGTGGTCGCGCCGGTCGCGCCCAGCAGTCCGAACGCGGTGCCGACGACCGAGAGGCACGTCGTGCCGAGGAACGCGTACGCCGTTCGATCGAGTGGAGGGGACTCGCTCCGGGCCGGAGGCGGCCCGGGTGGTCCGGTTGCAGCGCCGGCGACGTTCCGCTCCGGTGCGTCACTCATCGGTCACGGCGATGGCTCCGATGACGCAGCACCGAACGGTGGCGACCCCGGTCGCTACTTGCTCGGCGTGACCTGGTTGGAGAGGACCGACTCGGGGCTCGTGCCGATCGCGTTCGTCGCCGTGATGCCGAACCGGTAGGGCACGCCGCCGACCAGACCGCTGATCGTCGCGCTCTTCGCCGTGGCGGTGACGGCGACCGAACCGACGAAGGTGCCGTTCTGGTAGATGCGGACCGTCTGCCCGGTCAGCGCCGAGCCGCCGTTCGCACCCTGGGTCCAGGTGAGGCTCGCCGAGCGCCGACCGGCCTTCGCCACGACGTTGGTCGGAGCGGAGGGCGCCGTGGCCGGTGCGGGTGCGAGCGTGCTGAGGAGGCGGTTCGGTGAGCCGGTGCCGGCACTCGTCACCTTGCTGAGGGTCGCCGCGGCGACGATCCTGCTGGCGATGTCGGCGGGCTTCGCCGTCGGGGTGGCCGAGAGCAGCAGCGCCGCCGCACCGGCGGCGTGCGGGGAGGCCATCGACGTGCCCGAGATCGTGCTGGTGGCCGTGGCCGAGTCGTACCAGGCCGACAGGATCGACGAACCCGGTGCGAACACGTCGAGACACGATCCGTAGTTCGAGTACGACGCCCGGGCGTCGGTCGAGGTCGTGGCGCCCACCGTGATGGCCTCGGCGACGCGGGCCGGGGAGTAGTTGCAGGCGTTGGCGTTCGAGTTGCCGGCGGCCACGACCACCGTCACCCCGTCGGCGATGACACGGCGGACGGCGTCGTCGGCGCTCGTGAGTGCGCCGCTGCCGAGACTCATGTTCGCCACGGCCGGTGCCGTCGTGTGGTGGCCGACGATCCAGTCGAGGCCGGCGATGATCCCGGACCACGCGCCCGAGCCGGTGCAGTCGAGCACCCGGACGGGGATCAACGTGGCCGACTTCGCGACGCCGTAGGTCTTGCCCGCCGTGGTGCCCGCGACGTGCGAGCCGTGCCCGTCGCAGTCGTTCGTCCCGCCCCCGTCGTTGATCGCGGTGTACCCGGACGCGACGCGTCCGGTGAACTCGGCGTGGTCCGCGCGGATGCCGCCGTCGACGATGTACGCGGAGACGCCCGCGCCTGCGGCGGTGTCCGACCACGTGTAGGTGCCGGACAGCGGGAGGTCGCGTTGATCGATCCGGTCGATACCCCACGGTGCCGAGCTCTGGGTGGCGGTGGCGGTCGCGATGACGTCGGCCTCGATGCGGGTGACGGTCGGGTTGCGGCGGAGCGCGTCCACCGCCGACTGCGGCAGGTCCACGGCGACGCCGCGGAACACGTTCGTGTAGGTGTGGCGCACGGTGTGGCCGGCAGCGCGGAACTTCGTGGCCTCACGTCGAGCGTCCGTACCGGCACGGAACGTGATGATGTAGGTCTGCTCGGACGTCGACGCAGCCGACGCCGCGGTCGGTGCAGTCGCGAGGAGCGCGAGGAGGATCACAGGGAGCGTTCGCCGCATAGGTGCATCATCCTAAGTCGGGGGACCCGGAGTCAATGGGTCGGACGGTCTGCTCGGGGGATCTGAAGAGATTTCACGACACGGATCTGGGTCGGGTGGCCCAGGCCCTCCCTAGAGTCGCGCCGTGCCCCACCACATCCCACTCGACCGGTTCGAGGCGCTCGTCGCGGCCGCCCTCGACGAGGTGCCCGAGGAGTTCTGGCCCGCCCTCGACAACCTGGTGGTCGTCGTCGAGGACGATCCGCCGCCGGGGGAGGACCTCCTCGGGCTCTACGAGGGGGTGCCGATCACCGAGCGTTCGGCGCTCGACCCGCCCGTCCTCCCTGATCGGATCTCGGTCTACCGGCTCCCGCACGGGGAGGAGGCCGCCGACGCCGAGGACCTCGCCGCCCTCGTCCGGGAGACGGTGCTCCACGAGGTCGGCCACCACCTGGGCCTGTCCGAGGACCGGCTCGAGGAGCTCGGCTGGGCCTGAGGTGGGGCGACCGGCCCATTGACAATCTCTATCGAACTAGTAGAGATTGTGGCCATGACCGAGTACCTGCTCGTCGCGCTCGCCGGGTTCCTCGCCTGCATGGTGGACGGGGCCCTCGGCATGGGCTTCGGACCGACCTCCTCGACCATCCTGCTGGGCTCCGGCCTGTCGCCGGTCGCGGTCTCGGCCACGGTCAACGTCGCCAAGGTCGCCACCGGGCTCGCCGGCGGTATCTCCCACTGGCGGTTCGGCAACGTCGACCGTCGACTCGCGCTGCGACTCGCCCTGCCCGGTATGGCCGGCGCACTCGTCGGCGTCACGGTGCTGCGCAACGTCGATGCGTCGACGCTCGAACCGATCCTCGCGGTGATGCTCATCGTGGTGGCGCTGCGGATCCTCGTCCGGTTCAGCCGCACCGATCGCACCGTCGCGGGCGACGACGTGCACGAGGACATCGACACCCGAGGCGTCGGCGCGGCCGGGTTCGCCGGCGGCATCACGAACGGCCTCATCGGCGCCTGGGGTCCGGTGGTGACACCGGTCCTCCTCCACAAGGGGCTCGCGGCGCGCTTCACCGTCGGATCGGTGAACGCGGCCGAGGTCGCGGTGGCGGTGGTGTCGGTCGGTTCGCTCGCCACATCGATGCGCGGGGGCGGGCTCGATGTCGGGATCCTCGTCGCGATGCTCGTCGGCGGCGTGCTCGCAGCGCCGCTCGCGGCCGCGCTGGTGCGGCGGCTCCCGAAGCACGGCATGGGAATCGCGGTCGCCGGGCTGCTCCTGTTCACGAACGTTCGAGGTCTCGCCGCGTGGTCGGACCTCGGCCCGGCCCGCTGGTTCGCCTACGGCGCCGTGCTCGTCACGGTCGCGCTCGCGTGGGCCCGGCCGCGGTGGACGCGGGTGCCACGGGTCGCAACGGCGCCGCCGGTCGACGTTGCGACGGGCTGAGCCGCGCTCGGCTCAGACCAGCAGGTCGAGTGCCGCGTTGAAGGTCGGGCTCGGCCGCATCACGGTGGTCGTCCTCGCGGGGTCCGGCGCGTAGTAGCCGCCGATGTCGGCCGGGTGGCCCTGCACCGCAGTGAACTCCTCCACGATCTTCGCCTCGTTCGCGGCGAGCGTCGCGGCGAGCGGACCGAACCGTTCCGCGAGCGCAGGGTCGTCGGTCTGGGCCGCGAGCTCCTGGGCCCAGTAGAGCGCCAGGTAGAAGTGGCTCCCGCGGTTGTCGAGTTGTCCGAGGCGACGGGCCGGCGACTTCTCGTGCTCCAGGAGCGAGCCGGTCGCACGGTCCAGCGTCGCTGCGAGGACCTTCGCGCCCGGGTTGCCGGCGAAGTCCGAGAGCTGCTCGAACGACGCGGCGAGGGCGAGGAACTCGCCGAGCGAGTCCCAGCGCAGGTAGTTCTCCTTCACGAGCTGCTGCACGTGCTTCGGGGCGGAGCCGCCCGCACCGGTCTCGAACAGGCCCCCGCCCGCCATGAGCGGAACGATCGAGAGCATCTTGGCGCTCGTGCCGAGCTCCATGATCGGGAAGAGGTCGGTGAGGTAGTCGCGCAGGACGTTGCCGGTCACCGAGATCGTGTTGAGGCCCTTGCGGATGCGCTCGAGCGAGAAGCGGCACGCGTCGGCCGGTGCGAGGGTCTCGATCTGCACGCCGGTGAGGTCGTGCAGGGGGAGGTACTCGCGCACCTTCGCGAGCAGGGAGGCGTCGTGCGGGCGGTCGGCGTCCAGCCAGAACACGATCGGGTCGCCCGTGGCCCGGGCCCGGGTGACGGCGAGCTTCACCCAGTCGCGGACCGCAGCGTCCTTGGTCTGGCACATGCGCCAGATGTCGCCCACCTCGACCGAGTGCTCCATCAGCACGGCGCCGTTCGCGTCGACGACCCGCATCGTGCCGTCGGCCGGCACCTCGAAGGTCTTGTCGTGCGACCCGTACTCCTCGGCGGCCTGGGCCATGAGACCGACGTTCGGCACCGAGCCCATCGTGGTCGGGTCGAAGGCGCCGTTGGTCCTGCAGTCCTCGATCACCGCGCGGTACACGCCGGAGTAACTGCGGTCCGGGATGACGGCCTTGGTGTCCTGCTCGGCGCCGTCCCGGTTCCACATGTGACCGGACGTGCGGATCATCGCCGGCATGGAGGCGTCGACGATCACATCCGACGGCACGTGGAGATTCGTGATGCCCCGATCCGAGTCGACCATCGCGAGGGCGGGGCCTGCGGCGATGGTCGCATCGATCGCGGCGAGGACGGCGTCCCGGGTTTCGGCCGGCAGCGTGCCCACCGCCTCGATCACCGCCCCGAGTCCGTTGTTCGGGTCGGCGCCGACGGACGCCAACGCGTCGCCGAACTCGGCGAAGACGTCGGCGAAGAAGACGCGCACGGCGTGCCCGAACAGGATCGGGTCCGACACCTTCATCATCGTGGCCTTGAGGTGGAGGGAGAACAGCACGCCCTCCTCGCGCGCGGATTCGATCTGCTCGTTGAGGAATGCGACGAGCGCCTGTCGGCTCATGAACGTCGAATCGATGATCTCTCCGGCCTGCAGCGCGGTGCGCTCCTTGAGGACCGTGACGGCGCCGTCGGCGGCGACGTGCTCGATGCGAACCTCGGTCGGTGCGGCGACGGTGACGGACCGCTCGTTCCCGAAGAAGTCGCCACCGGTCATCGAGGCGACGTGGGTGCGCGAGTCGGCACTCCACGCGCCCATCGAGTGCGGGTGCGAGCGCGCGTAGTCCTTGACCGACGCAGGGGCGCGGCGATCCGAGTTGCCCTCGCGCAGCACCGGGTTCACGGCGCTGCCCTTCACCCGGTCGTAGCGCGCCTTCGCATCGCGCTCGGATTCGGTCGTCGGCTCGTCCGGGTAGTCGGGGAGCGCGTAGCCCTTGGCCTGGAGTTCGGCGATCGCGGCCTTGAGTTGGGGCATCGACGCGCTGATGTTGGGGAGCTTGATGATGTTCGCCTCGGGCAGCAGGGCCAGGCGACCGAGTTCGGCGAGGTCGTCGGACACCCGCTGAGCGTCGGTGAGGTGCTCGGGGAACTGGGCCAGCACCCGGTTGGCGAGGGAGATGTTGCGGGTCTCGACCTCGACCCCGCACACCCCGGCGTACGCCTGGATGATGGGGAGGAACGAGTACGTGGCCAGCAGGGGAGCCTCGTCGGTGAGCGTGTAGACGATCGTCGCCTTGTCTGCGGTCATGCCTTCTCTTCCACGCGGGTGCAGGGTGTGCCCGGAGCGGCCACGGTCCGGAGGCTACCCATCCGCCGCGTTCGGCCCCGCAGGGGAGCGTCGTTCAGGCGGGATCGATGCAGACCTTGCCGCAGTCCTTCGACTCCACCAGCAGGCCGAGCGCGTCGTCGAGGTCCGTCAGCGGGAACCGGTGGGTGGTGAGGGCCGAGAGGTCCCGTCGGGCCAGGAGGTCCACCGCATCCTCGAACCGATCCGGGTACTCCATCGATCCCCGGATCGTGAACTGCTTCATGAGCAGCGTGAGGAAGCTCGTCGGGATCGGGGCGTAGTGGAGCGCGACGACGGCGAGCCGGCCTCCCGGCGCCCCCCGCTCGATGATGGAGGTCAGGACCGCGGCGACCCCGGTGGCCTCGATGAACGCGGTCGTCGCCGGGGTCGGGCCGAACATGAACGGCGTCGTGCCGTGCAGATCCGCGAGCGCCGGCCACACGTCGTCGGTGGTCGGGTCGACCGTCTCGAGGGCACCGAGATCGGCGGCGAGGCGGCGCCGGGCCGCGCTCGGGTCGATGGCCACGACGCGCTCGTTCCCCGCGTCGACGAGGGTCGCGATCGCCGCCAGCCCGATCGGTCCGCACCCGAACACCGCAACCCCGTCATCCGGGGTCGCCTCGACCTGAGCCACTGCGTGCATCCCCACGCCGAGTGGTTCGGCGAATGCGGCCGCCTCGAGCGAGAGGTCGTCGGGGATGCGGTAGACACCGCGGCGGTCCGCCTCGGTGACGAGCAGTCGGGGGGTGAGTCCACCCTCGGGTGCGCCGTTCCCGATCCGGCCGAGCGCATCGGTGCCGGGTCGCACCACGACGCGATCGCCGACCGCGACGCTGTGCACCGCGGATCCGACCTCCTCGACCGTGCCCGATACCTCGTGGCCGAGACACATCGGCTCGGGTCCCGGACCGGCGACCCCGCCCATGCGGATGTAGGACAGGTCGCTCCCGCAGATGCCGCACGCCCGAACCCGGATGATCACGTCGTGCGCGCCCGCGACGGGCTCGGTCACCTCGTCGACCCGGACGTCGTCGGGTCCGTGGATGCGGGCCTGGAGCATCGATCCTCCGGTGCGTCAGGGGAGCAGGTAGCCGCCGTCGACGGCGAGGGTGTGGCCGGTGATGTACGCGGCGGCATCGCTCGCGAGGAAGAGTGCCGCCGGCGCGACCTCCTCCGGGGTGCCGAGGCGGCCCATCGGGATGTGCGCGAGTTCGGCCTCGAGCAGTTCGGGAATGCCGGCCATCGGCGCGGTCATGCGGGTGTCGATGACCCCCGGTGCGATCGCGTTCACCCGGATGCCGTCGCCGACCCACCGCACCGCGAGGTTGCGGGTGAGCGCGACGAGACCGGCCTTGGCGGACGCGTACCCGGGCACGATCGGCACGGCTCGGAACGCCGACATCGACACCACGTTCACCACGCTCGATCCGCTCGGCCGCGTGCGGGCGGCGAGCAGACCGTGGCAGGCGGTGCTCATGCGCATCGGCCCGGCGAGATTGAGGGCGAGAGCGGCCTCGAACCCGGCGGGGTCCCACTCGTCGCGACCTCCGGCGAAGACGGCTCCGGCGTTGTTCACGAGCACGTCGAGGCGGTCGAGGCGGCCGACCACGCCGTCGACGCTCCCGGGGTCCGCGAGGTCGAGCGCGTGGTAGCCGAACCGATCCAGATCGAGGTCGTAATCCGCTGCCCTCGATCGGGTGCCGGTGACCGCGACCGTCGCACCCGCGTCCGCGAATGCGGTGGCGATCGCGTGGCCGATCCCGGAGGTTCCTCCGGTCACGAGGACGTGCGTGTCGGAGAAATCGAAGGACGCTGCGTTCACGGCGTGCCGCCCAACTTGGTGATGGCGCGCCGCAACCACGCGGCCTCCCAGAAGTTCCGGCTGTCCTCGAGCAGCGATCGATGCGCGTCGATCGCGACCCGTCGAGCCTCGGCGTGGTCTCCGAACGCCGCCAGCACGAGGTCGGTGAGGTGGATCGCCTCGACGGGCCGACCGGCCGCAACGTGATCGACCGCTGCCGCGACGAGATCGTCACCGCCCGCGACGCGCACGATGTCGGGCGCGACCGCAGCCGCCGGGACGCCGTAGAGCTCCGTCGTCGAGCGGTGGTGGAACCAACCGGCGTAGTGCTCCCAGATCGCGCGCACGTTCCAGGCGGTCCGTCCGTACCCCTCGCCGATGTCGAGGTCGGGTGGCGTGGTGATCTCGCGCATGAGCGTGTGCACGTCACGCCCGTCGTTCATCCCGTCGACCGTCCGATCGTGCACCCAGACCATCGCGTCCCGCATCGCGGTGATCTCCTCGGCGATGCGGGACGCCCCGTCGATCGGGTCGAAGTGCCCGGTGACGAGGCGCGCCGGCTTGAGCGCGAGCACGCGGTCGAGGGATGCGATGTAGGCGAGGGCATCCCGGTAGCGATCGCCCCGGATGGTGACGAGGTTGGGCACGTGGCCGAACAGCGGGCCGAACATGTTGCCGGTGAACGCCGTGCGGTCATCGGGCGACCAGATGACCATGGAATCGGTGGTCTCGCCGCCGGGCACCGAGATGAGCGTGAGTCGCCGGCCGCCGATCTCGAGGTCGAGGGTGTCGGAGAAGGTTCGGGTCGGCTCGGGCCGGGACTGGGCCACCGCGCCCGCACCGAGTGTGCGGGCGTGATCCATCGCTGCGACGATGGCGTCGATCCACGCGAATGCGGCGTTGCGCGATCGGAAGGTCTCGAGTCGTTCGTTGTCGGCCCGCCAGATCGCGTAATCCTCGTGCATCACGACCTCGGTGGTCGCGTCCCGGAAGGTGTCGACACCACCGACGTGGTCGTAGTGGCCCTGGGTCAGCAGGATGGTGTGGGTCGGGCTCGGATCGACCGCGTCGTACGCGCGGCGGTGCAACGGCCCCTCGAACCCCATGCCGGTGTTGACCACGACGCGGCCCGCGTCGGTGGCGATGAGGTACGAGTTCGACAGGCCGCTGGACATCCACACCCCATCGGCGATCGCCCGGGCCGGGGATCCGTCGGCGGGCGCCATCGCGTCGGCGCCGGGTCGCTCTCGGTGGATGCCGGGCATCACGTCACCTCCGGACGGATCTGCGGGAACGCCTCGTAGTAGAAGGCGAAGCGGTTCCGCAGTTCGACCGGATCGAGTCCGAAGTCGCTGCGGAGGTCGTACACGATGCGCCCGTCCTTCCCCCGGGGGTTGCCGGCGAGGTAGTCGGTGAGGCGGGCTCGCACCTCGTCGGTCACCTCGAGGCCCGCAGTGGTGAGGATGCGGCTGGCCATCGAGAGGTCGTCCCGCATGAACTCGTGGAACTCGACGTCGACCCGTTGCGCGCTCGGGATGAGGTGTGCGTCGCGGACCGCGGCGCGCAGCAGCGACTCGATCCGCTCGACCCAGTAGGCGGCGAGTCCGTCGGCGTCGATCTCCACGCGGCGGTTGCGGTCGCCGTACGCCAGCATCGTGATCGCCGATTGGAGCACCGCCACCGGGTCGCGCAACGTGAACGCGATCGTCGCGTCCGGGAACGTGTCCATCAGCGGGCCGATCCACTCGAGGTGTTGCGGGGTCTTGAGCACCCACCGTCGTGGCCCGCGCAGGTACGAGAGCACCTGGAGCTCGCGTCGCAGGAACGCGTAGTGCCGCCGCTGATCGAGCCCGAGGTAGTGGTCGCGCCAGGCCGGGACCCGCGCCTGCCACTCGATCGAGTAGCCACACAGGTCGAGATCGACGAGTTCGCAGTCCTCCTCGATGGACCACGGCGGGCGGTCGTGCATGAGCGCGGTGAGCGGCGACACGCGGTTCGTCGCCTCCCACTGCCGCAACGAGCGCTTGTAACGCGGGTCGATCCCGTCCGGGCCGGGGCCGTCGCCCAGCACCGGGATCGGCTCGGCGACCTCCCACCACGGCATCGATCGCAGGCGCCGATCGGTGGCCAGCAGGTTGACGAGGTGGGTGGTGCCGGATCGGGGGAGGCCGACGACGATGATCGGCGGTTCGAGGTCCACCTCGAGGCTCTCCGGGTTCCGGCGGGTGAAGTCCTCGAACCGGAGCCGAGCCCGCAGCAGGCCGAGCAGGCGCTCCCGGATGATCCACCGGCCCAGTCCGGTCAGTCCGGTGTCGGCGTCGACCGCCGCCACCATCACGCGGAGCCGGTCGACGAGGGTGGGGTCCCCGAGATCGTCGAGCCCGGTGTCGCGTCGGGCCCGTTCGACGAGGGCGTCGGGAGCGAGGTCGGCCTCCATGGCTCGGGCCATGTCGTGGAACGCCTGCTCCTCGGCGTCGCGGCGGGGCTCGCGCAGATCGGCGATGCGGACCTCGCGCACTGGCCCTTCCCCCGGTTCGGACGCATCGGATACGACGGGGCCCACTATTGCCGACGCGCGTGCGGCGCCGCTACCGTCGCCGCTCGTGGTCCCGGTCGGAGGTTTCGCTCGTCGTGAGGTCACCGGCGAGGAGGTCGACGCGTTCGACCGCGACGGGTTCGTGGTCCTGCGGGGCATCATCGATCCCACGGTCGTCCTCGCCATGGCCGAGCCGGTCGATCGCGCGCTCGGAGCCCCCGAGACGGCCGACGTCGGGGCGTTCGCCGGCAAGGGCGAGCAGCCTGCGTTCCGAGCCGGGGTCGACCACTGGCGGGCCGATCCTGCCTTCGCCGCGTTCTCGCTGGACCCGGCGCTCGGCGCGATCTCGGCCCGCCTGCTCCGGAGCGGGACGGTCAACCTCTACGAGGACAGCATCCTGGTGAAGGAGCCCGGCGCACCCTTCCGCACCGAGTTCCACACCGACGCCGCCTACTTCCACATCTCGGGCGAGCAGGCCTGCACGCTCTGGATCCCGCTCGACGAGGTGGATGGTTCCAGCGGCGCACTCGAGTACGTGCGGGGGTCCCATCGGTGGGACCGGGAGTTCCAGCCCAACCTGTTCACCGTGCCCGACTCGATCCCGGGCACGGAGGGCGAGCCGGTGCCCGACGTGCTCGGCGATGCGACGCTCCGGGAACTCGTCGTCGGCTCGGAGCTCGGGCCGGGCGACGTGGCGGTGCACCACTACCGGACGATCCACGGTTCGCCGGCGAACTCCCACGCCACCCGGCGTCGGCGCGCGATCTCGCTGCGGTACTGCGGCGACGATGTCCGATACCGGTTCCGGCCCGGCATGCCGGTCCGGGCCACGCAGCGGGGGCACGTCGATGGCGACCCGTTGGATCCGCGCGACTGTCCGCTGGTCTGGCCCGCCGCCTGACGGCGGGCGGGTCGGGGTCCTACGCTCTCAGCCGCAGTCCGGGTGATGGGGGCGGAGATGGACGACTCGCAGGTGCACGTCGAGCGGGGAACGACCGTCGGGCGCTGCCTGCAGTGGTCCGCCGCGCTCTTCTCGGTCGCCGCTGCCGCGATCCACTTCGGTGCGATGGGCGAGCACGCCGGGGTGTCCTGGTCGCACGGGCTGTTCTTCGCCGGCGCGGCGTGGTGCGAACTCGTCCTCGCCGCATGGATCCTGTGGCGCCCGACCCGCAGTGCCGCCTGGTTCGGCATCGCTCTCAACGCCGCGGTGCTCGCGGTGTGGGTCGTCTCCCGCACGGTGGGTATCCCGATCGGGGGCGACGGCACTCCCGAGGTGATCGGTTTCGCCGACACGCTGGCATCGTTGCTCGCGGTCGCGACGGTCATTGCATGCGTCGCGCTCCTCGCCCCGAGTGTCGCCGGTGCTCGGGTCGGTCGTGGGTTCGGCATCGCCGGGGTCGCCGTCATCGGGATCCTGTCGACCGCGCTCGCCACGGCTGCCTTCACTCCGGGCTTCGCCGCCGCCGACGGTCACGACCACTCGGCGGCGGAGGCCGGCACGTCGGGGCACGGTCACGGCGCCGGTGTGGCGGGCGACGACCGCGGGTTCGCAGCCCTTGCGAACGGGGAGCAGCACGACCACGCGTTCACGATGCCACTGACGGCCCGGGAGCGGGTCGAACTGGGTCGGCAACTGGCGCTCGCCCGGGAGACCGCGCTGCGGTACCCGACGGTGGCCGACGCCGAGGCCGCAGGTCTGCGGCGGGCTGGTCCCTTCTCTCCCGGTCTGGGTGCCCACTACATCGACTTCGCGAACGCGTCGGGACCGCCGAACGGCGTGATGAACGACGAGTGGATCGGACGGCCGCTGGCGTGGATGTACGACGGCACCAAGCCGACCTCACGCATCGCCGGGCTCTTCTACTCGAGCGCGGTCGAGCGACCCGAGGGCTTCGCCGGGCCGAACGATGTATGGCACGCGCACCGCAACGCCTGCATCGTGCAGACGCCGAACGGGATCGACGCGCCGCTCGGTGCGGACCGGCCCGTCACGGAGCGCCAGTGCGACGCGGTGGGCGGGATGCTCATCCGCCAGACCCAGCAACTCCTGCACGTCTGGGTGGTCCCCGGGTACGAGAGCCCCGAAGGGGTGTACGCGCACCTCTCGTCGGCGATCACCTGCGATGACGGGACCTACCGCGTGATCAAGGACCTCACGAAGGTCGGCAAGCGCACGTCGATCTGCATCGACGGAACGGAGTAGGGGGTCGACGATGCGCGATGCACCGAAGATCACCATGGTCGGAGCGGGCGGCATGTCCTTCGGCCCGACGATGGCGAACGACGTCATCCACACGCAGGCGCTGCGCGGCGCCCGGCTCATGCTCCACGACCTCAACCCTGAACGGCTCGAGCGGGCCTACCAGTTCGCCAACAAGCTGAACGCGGCCTCCGGGTCGCCGATCCTCATCGACCGCTCGACCGATGCTGCGGCGGCGCTGTCCGGCAGTGACTTCGTCATCTCGAGCGCCGAGTTCGGGCGTTTCGAGCACTGGCGCCAGGACTACGAGATCCCCAACCAGCACGGCGCCACCCAGATCACGGGCGAGAACGGCGGCCCCGGGGCGGTGTTCCACTCGCTGCGCAGCATCGCCAACACGCTGAGCATCTGCGAGAGCGTCGAGCAGTATGCGCCGGACGCGTTCTTCATCAACCTGTCGAACCCGATGAGCCGGGTGACGCTGGCGATCAACCGGGCGACGCGCCTGCGCAACGTCGGGATGTGCCACGAGATGCCGCTCGGCGTGAAGCGGATCTGCCGGCGACTCCGGATCGACCCCGAGGACGTCGAGGCGAAGGCCTCCGGCATCAACCACTTCACCTTCTACACGGAGTTCCGCAACACGCGCACGGGCGAGGACCTGCTGCCGCGGATCAAGGAGTTCTACGGTCGGAGGTTCTTCGACTTCTCGCCCCGCACCCAGAAGTTCGCGAAGGCCATCGATCGCAACGTCGTCGGCGGGTTCTTCGTCGAGTTCAACTACATGCCGCTCGTCGCCAAGTTCGTCCGCGAGTACGACCTCGTGCCCTGCTCGGTGGACAGTCACATCGGTGAGTACGTCCCGTTCGCCCGCGAGGTCGCCGAGTTCGTGCCGGTACCTCTCGACTTCCACGAGCCCGTCATGGTCAAACTGGAGCGTGCGGCGCAGTGGGTGGCGGGGACGAAGGTCCCGCTGCCGTTGCACCTCATGGGCCACTCGGACGAGGAGGTCATCTCGATCGTCGAGGCGATGTGGACCGGTGAGGCGCAGCGCATCGACGCGGTGAACGTCCCGAACCGGGGCTACATCCCCGACGTGGCCGACGGCGCGATCGTCGAGGTCGGGGCCTCGGTCGATGCCGACGGCATCCATCCGGAGGAGATGCCGGCCCTCGGCCAGCCGCTCGCCGGCTGGATCGCGACCCAGGTCGCGCTCCAGGACAAGGTCGTGGACGCCGCGATCAAGCGCGACGCGGACCTCGCCTTCGAGGCGCTCGTCGAGGATCCGAACTCCCCGGCCGACGAGGCTGCGTGCCGACGCATCTTCGACGAACTGCGTGCCCTCCAGGCGGACAAGCTCCCGTTCTGAGGGTCCGGGCCGACCCGCAGATCGCAACGCAGGCGCCGATGGCGCGCACTACCGTCGGCGGGCATGGAGACGCCGCTGACCGTCAACGATTTCCTCGACCGGGCCGAACTCGTCTACGGCGATCGGGTCGCCATCGTCGACGAGCCGGACCAGCCGGCCGAATCCTGGGGCACGCTCACCTGGCGCGAGGTTGCAGCGCGGGCCCGGGCCCAGGCTGCCGGACTCGATCGCCTCGGGGTGGGGGAGGGCGAGCGGGTGGCCGTCGTCTCCCACAACTCGGCCCGTCTGCTCACGTCGTTCTTCGGGGTCAGCGGTTCGGGGCGGGTGCTCGTGCCGATCAACTTCCGCCTCGCCGCGGCCGAGATCGACTACATCGTGGAGCACTGCGGGGCGAGCGTGCTGCTGGTCGATCCCGAACTCGAGGACCACCTCGGGTCGGTCACCGCGCCCCATCGCTACACGATCGGTGCCGTGTCGGACCCGATCCTCTACGACTTCGCAACCGAACCCGCCGCATGGTCGGACCCGGACGAGCGAGCGACCGCGACCATCAACTACACGAGCGGCACGACGGCGCGACCGAAGGGCGTGCAGCTCACGCACCGCAACTTGTGGCTCAACGCATCGACGTTCGGTTGGCAGACCGGGGTGAGCGACCGCGACGTGATCCTCCACACCCTGCCGATGTTCCACGTCAACGGCTGGGGCATGCCGTACGCGGTGACGGGGATGGGCGGCAAGCACATCGTGCTCCGCAAGGTCGACGGTCACGAGATCCTCCGCCGGGTCGACGAACACGGCGTCACCCTCCTCTGCGGCGCGCCCGCCGTGCTCCAGATGGTGCTCGACGCGGCCGCGACCTGGGACGGCGAGATCCCGGGGCACGGCCGGACGCGCATGGTCGTGGCGGGCGCGCCGCCCCCGACTCGCACGATCGAGCGGGCCATGGACGAACTCGGCTGGGAGTTCATCCAGATCTACGGCCTCACGGAGACCTCGCCGGTGCTCACGATGAACCGTGGGCGCGCGGAGATCGACGACCTCCCGTCGCCCGAGCGGGCCGCCTTCCTCGGGCAGGCCGGCGCGCCCGTGCTCGGCGTTCGCCTGCGGGTCAGCATGGACGGCGAGATCCATGCCCAGGGCAACGCGGTGATGGCCGGTTACTGGAATCAGCCGGAGGCCACGCAGGACGCGATCCCGGACGGTTGGTTCCACACGGGGGACGGCGGTCGGATCGGTGAGGACGGCTACGCGCAGATCCTCGACCGGAAGAAGGACGTCATCATCTCCGGCGGGGAGAACGTCTCCTCGATCGAGGTCGAGGACGCGCTGTTCTCCCATGCCGCGGTGGCCGAGGTGGCGGTCATCGGCATTCCGCACGAGAAGTGGGGCGAGACCGTGCACGCCCTCGTGGTGCTCGCCGAGGGTCAGGCGGTGAGTGAGGAGGCGCTCATCGCCCACTGCCGTGAACGCCTCGCCCACTACAAGTGCCCGACCGGCATCGAGTTCCGGACCGAACTGGCTCGCACCGCCACCGGCAAGCTCCAGAAGTTCAAGTTGCGCGAGCCGTACTGGGCCGGGCGAGAGCGCCAGGTGAACTGAGCCGGTCAGCGCGCGGCGACGACGAGCGCCCCCAGTTCCTCCTCGGTGCCGATCGCGATGAGGACCTGACCGGGTTCGATGCGCACGTCCGGATCCGGATTCGACAGGAAGGACCCACGGGCGTCTCGGACCGCGAGCACCAGCGCCCCGGTCTGATCCCGCAGGTGGGCCTCCCGAAGCGTCCGCCCGGCGAGGGGTGAGCCGTCCGCGATCGGGATCTCCTCGAGTCGGAACTCGAGGTTGCGCTCGTGCATGACGACGTCGAGGAACTCCGCGACGTGGGGGCGCAGCACGAAGGCGGCCATGCGAGCGCCACCGATGTTCTGGGGGTTCACGACCCGGTCCGCGCCGGCCCGCAGCAGCTTGCCCTCGCTGTCGACGCTGCGGGCACGCGCCACGATGAAGATGTCCGGGCGGATCGCACGGGCCGAGAGCGTGATGAACGAGTTCGCCGCGTCGACATCGACGGCGGCGACCAGTGAGGACGCCCGGGCGATGCCGGCTCGCTCCAGCGTGTCGTCCTCGGTGCAGTCGCCGTGGACGGTCGGGTGCGGGCAGTCGGCGAGGCGTTCGGCCTCCTCGTCGACGACCACGATGGGCTTGCCGGCGGCGACCACCTCGGCGGCGATCGCCCGACCGACCCGGCCCCAGCCGCACACGATCACGTGGTCGTGCAGCGATTCGATGGCGCGCTCCATGCGCATCCTCCCGATGGTCTCGAGCAGCCGACCCTCGATGAGGGTCTCGATGAGGGAACCCAGGGCGTACAGCACCGCGCCGACACCCACGACGATGAGCACCATCGTGAACACGCGCTCGGAGGTGCCGAACGGCACGACCTCCCGGAAGCCGACCGTCGCCACCGTCGTGATGGTCTGGTAGAGCGCGTCGATGAAGTCGAGACCGAGGAGCAGGTACCCGACGGTCCCGAACGTGAGCACGCCGACGAGCAGCGTGACCGCGATACCCATCCGCCGCCAGTGGTTCACGCTCCGCACGCTAGATGAGCGCCGGCACGCGCCGCGAGGCCGTTCAGGGGGCGATGACGCCGACGGGGCGATGGGTGTGCCCCGGGAACACCGATCCCGGGTCGGTCACGCCGAGCACGCCCCGCGCGCAGTCACCCAGGACGTCTCGGAAGTCGACGGTCGGGATGACGTCCCCCCGGGCCCCGATCGTTCCGGGGGCCAGGCCGGCCCACTCGCCGTGCACTCCGCCGACGACCCGGGAACCCATGACGAACATGGCCGACCCGAACCCGTGATCCGTGCCACCCGAGCCGTTCTCCGCGACTCTTCGTCCGAACTCGGTCATCACCACCGTCGTCACGTCGGTCAGACCCCGAGCGTCGAGGTCGCTCTGGAACGTCGCGAGGTTCGTGTCGAGCTCGGCGAGGAGATCACGCATCCAGCCCTCCGACGAGGTGCCCATCTCGTGGTGGGTGTCCCATCCGGTGAGGTCCACCGCAGCAACCTCGACGCCCAGATCCGAGGCGAGCAACGTGGCGAGGTCCGCGAAGGCGCGGGTGCGGCCGTCGGTGGCTATCGATCCTGTCAGCGTGGAAATCTGCGCCGCCGCGTTCAGGGCTTGGATCCCGGTCCGCTCCACCGGCGCGTTGCCGCCGTACTGGTCCTGGATGAGGCGACTCATCGGTCGCACCACGGTGTCGAGGCCGAAGCCGCGGATCCGGGGGATGCCGAGGGCGTTCGCTCCTCGGAGACTCACCGGAACGGTGCCCGTCATCGCCACGCCGCGGAAGAGTGAGTTCGATGTCGCTGAGGTGGTGGTGAGGTACCGACCGAGCCAACCCTTCGCGTCGCCGGGTCGAGCCGTCGTCCCGTACTCGCAGAGATCCTGCGCGGTGAAGTGACTCCGGTCCCCGGCGAGATTGCCCGCCCCGACCACCACGGCGAGACGGCCGGCGGTGTAGAGGGAGTGCAGGCCGGGCATCGCCGGGTGGAACCCGAACTGGTCGTCGAGCTGGCGCACCTCGGCGGCCGGGATCGCGATCGTCGGGCGCGCGTCGTAGTACGCGGCCTCGGTGTACGGCACCACGGCGCTGAGGTGGTCCTGTCCGCCTCGTAGGAACACGAACACGAGCCGGCCTCGTGCGGCGGCCCCGGCGGGGCGGACACGGAGCAGGTCGGGTGAGGTCGCCGCGACGGCCGCCGCGCCGGCCGAGGCGGCGCCGACCTTCAGCACGGTCCGGCGGGAGGGTCGAGCGGTCATCGGTGCACCTCCGTCATCGGTACTGCGCATCGGCCGAGATGAGACTCGCGATGGCGATCGTGGGCAGCGCCGTGGCGATCTGGCTGGCGCTCGGGCGCAGGTTCGTCGTCCATCCGAGCTGGCGGTTCAGGAAGTCACGGCCGAGACTCGTGGTGTCCTCATGGACGAGGGCCCGACTGATCGCCGAGTACACCTCGTGCGCGGTCCTCCCGGGCAGACCGGCGGCGAGGGGACTGAGGTTCACCACGAACTGCGGGATGCGGTTCGTCGCCGTGACGCCGACGAGATTCCATCGCGCGAGGTCGGCGCCCGCGCTGAGCCAGCTCGCCTCATCATCCGGGTAACCGTCGGGGGCATCCCACATGAACGGCGTCTGGTGCAGTGGCGAGTACACGGCCGAGAACGCGCCGAGTTGGGACGGTGCGGTCGGGACCACGACGTCGGCCCCGAGGGCCCGGAGGACGAACGGCAGGTAGTCGCTCGGACGCCGGTACTTCAGGCTGGCGGATGCTGCGAAATCGGCGTGTCCGACCATCGCCCGCAGCACCGCGGGAATCGAGCTCCCGTTCGCCGACCATGCGGCGGCCATCGCATTGACGAGCGACGGGGAAGGGGCGTCGCTGACGAACCGGCGAGCGATCTTCGTGCACACGTGGCGTGCCGTGGCAGGTCGCATTGCGAGCCACTGCAGGAACTGCACGCCATGCGAGAGCGCCGTGCCCGACGTCGGCCGCGTCCACCCCATGATCGTGAGCGGGGCAGGGTCGTGGAGCGCGCTACGGAACGCGAAGGTGCCGGTACTGCGCTCGATCGTCCACCCGGTCAGCAGGCGCGAGACGGCGACGACGTCATCCTCGGTGTAGCCACCGTCGACACCGACCGTGTGGAGTTCGAGCAACTCGCGACCGTAGTTCTCATTGATGGCGCCGGCGGTCGAGATGTAGTTGTCGAGGTAGACGAGCATCACCGGGCTCTGCGCGGTCGCCACGAGCAGGTCCGAGAACGTCGTGAGCGCGCGCGGTCGGATGACGTCACGGTCGTCGATGATCTTGAGGCGCTGGTGCAGGCGATCCTCGAAGTAGATGTTGAAGTGATCGTTCCAGAATTCGACCATCCGCTCGTGGAGCTGTGCCGGGTTGAGGACGGCGCGCAGCAGTGCCGCGAACTGCAACTGCCAACCCGGAGCCGGCACCCCGACCGGGTAGGTCGTCGCGAGTTCGACGGCGCTCATCGTGAGCGCAGGCAACTGGGCGAGCTTGGCGTTCATCGCCGAGGAGTCCAGGCTCGACGGTGCGAACTGCTCGTCGAGCCACGCGTTCTCCCCGATCGATCGGATCCGCGCGAGGGTCGCAGGGGTGGGTCCGAAGGTGAGTCGACGCAACAGGTGGACGTTGCGGTCGTACGAGGCCGACGTGAAGTCGCAGGCCGCGAGTGCGACCCCGCCGAGTGCGACCATCGCGGCCGACCAGGGGTTGCGCAGCAGATCTCGTCGCCCGGGCTCGCGTCGAACGTCCTCGTTCTGCACGGTGGGCGTACCGAGGATCTCGGTGGGTTCAACCATGGTGCGAGTATTGCCGTTCCGGCGGGGGAACGGATCGGCCGGCCCTGAGAATCCCCCGAGAAACGTGCCCTGTCCGACTCGTACGTGGGCCCTCCGACCCACGTGCGAGGATCAGGTCATGGTGGACTGGGTCGGAATCACTCGGCGCAACGCCCGCTCCGTTCAGACCACCGTCGGGTGGATCTTCTGGGATCCGGGCGCACTCGAACGGTACGCGGCGCTCGGCCTCCCGGGTCCGCTCGGGTACCTCGCGTCGCGTGCCGCGCCCCTCGAGGACGCAGGTCCCGATGCGGTGATCGCCGCCTTCGGATCGATCAATGCCGACGGCATCCGGTTCGCGTTCGATCTCGCCGCGCGGACGGGCCGTCGGTTCCGTGAGTTCTGGGACGCGCGCGACGAGGCGGTGGCGGAGGGACTGTCGCGGTTCGCGCCGGCGATCGTGGATCCACTCATCGAACTCGGGCCGCCGCTGTGGGAGGTCGTCGACCGCCTCCCGCGGCTCGGCCGCACCTTCTTCGGCGCGCACCTCGCGATGGCGCGTCCGACCGACCCGTTGCTGTCCGGGTGGCACGCGGTGAACTGCATCCGGGAGTGGCGGGGCGACACCCACTGGGCGCTCGTCGCCGCCGCCGGGCTCGACGGCCCGCAGGCCTCGATCCTCCACAACGCGTTCATGGCCTACGAGGGCGACTGGTTGGCCGAGTCCCGCGGGATCAAGCCGGATGCGATCCACGCCGGGTGGGTCGCACTCGAGGCACGCGGGCTGGCCCGTGACCGGCGCGTCACCGCCGAGGGCCTGCGCCTGCGGGAGCACCTCGAGGACGAGACCGACCGCCTCACGTCGCTCGTGTGGGAGTTGCTCGGCCGGGAGCGGGCACTGCGGTTCGCGGTCGACTTCGAGCCCCCGTGCGAACTGTTGCTCGCCCGGGTCGACGAGACGGCGGGTCCGAACTACCAGCCGGCGTCCCGGGTGCGCCCGATCCGTTCCCCGGACTGATGCGGACACGGCCCGGGCTGCGGTGGACCGGGTGAGGGCGGTCGGGTCAGGATCGGCGTCGTGAGCACGCACGAGCCGGAGATCACCGAGTCGGTCGATCTCGCGTTGCCCGACGGCATGCACCTGAACCCTGCGGCATCCGGGTGGTCGCGCCGGGTGCTGCACACCGCCAACCTCGTCGGCGTGTGGGGGCGCACGAAACGGTGGGACTACTGGGCCGTGCTGGCCGGCGACCTCGTGGTCTCGAGCGTGTACGCGGACGTCGACTACCTCGGTCTCGCCGACGTGTGGTGGTGCGACATGACCACCGGCACCTCCGGCGGTCGTGGGATCACGGTGCCGTTCGCCCGGGGCATCGCACTCCCGGATCTTCCCGGTACCGCGCCGTTGCAGGCGCGTTCGCGTCGGCTCGACCTCGCGATCACCGATGACGAGGCGGGCACGACGCGCATCGAGGCCTCCTGGCGCGAGCGGGACGGACGACGCGGTGCGCTCGACGTGAGCATCGCGATCCCCGCCGGTCACGAGTCGATGAACGTCGTCATCCCGTGGACGGACCGCAGGTTCCAGTTCACCTCGAAACACCAGGCCCGTCCGGCGACCGGTCGCCTGACCGTCGGTGACACGTCCTGGGAGATCGGGGGCGCGTCGGGCGATGCTTGGGGTGTGCTCGACGTCGGTCGCGGGCGCTGGCCCTACTCGACCGTTTGGAACTGGGGCGGTGGGGCCGGACGGGCCGACGACGGCACGGTGGTCGGGATCCAGATCGGCGGGAAGTGGACCGAGGGCACGGGCGCGACCGAGAACGGGGTGATCCTCGACGGCCGCCTCACGAAGCTCGGTCGGGAACTCGAGTGGCGCTACGACTGGGAGCGACCGCTCGAGCCGTGGACCGTGCGGGACCCGGCCGGCGCGCTGGATCTCCTGCTCACGCCGCGGTACGACAAACACTCACGGACCGACATCGGGATACTGCGCACCGAGACGCATCAGGTGTTCGGCACGTGGTCGGGGAGTGTGGTCGACGACGAGGGCCGCCGGGTCACGTTCTCCGGTCTGCAGGGTTTCGCCGAGGAGTCACGCTCGCGTTGGTGAGCCGGCGCGGCGTCGCTGGGTCGCCTCGACCACCTCGATCACGAGCAGCAGCAGGACGGCAGCGGCGACGCAGAGTGCGAGGGCCGGGACGCTGAGCGGGGCGAGATCGAAGATCCGCTGCATGAACGGTACGTACACGGCGAACAACTGCAGCGCGACGACGCCGATCGCCATGACGAGCAGCGTCGGGTTGCCGCGCCAGTCGAGACGGTGCAGCGGAACCTTGGTCGATCGGTTCGCAACGGCCTGAGCGACCTGCATGAAGGCGATCGACGTGAAGATCATGGTCTGGTAGTAGGCGACGTCCCCGACGTTGCGGAAGGCGGTGCCCAGGGCGAGGGCGACCACACCGATCACGACACCGACCCACACGGTGCGCGCACCCCAGCCCTCGGACCAGATGCTGCTCGCCGGATCGATCGGGGGCCGCCGCATCACGTCGGGCTCGGCCTGCTCCGTGCCCATCGCGAGGCCGAGGAGGCCATCGGTCATGAGGTTCAGCCAGAGCAACTGCAGGGGGAGCAGTGCGACGGCGAACGACTTCGCCTCGCCGGCCAGCAGCATGAGCAGCGGCCAGAGGAGCAGCACGAGGATCTTGCCGACGTTCCCCGCGAGTGAGTAGTTCACGAAGCGTCGGAGGTTGTCGTAGATGACCCGACCCTCCTCGACCGCAGCGACGATGGTGGCGAAGTTGTCGTCGCGCAGCACCATGTCGGCCGCCTCCTTCGAGACGTCGGTGCCGGTGACGCCCATCGCGACGCCGATGTCCGCGCGACGGAGCGCCGGCGCGTCGTTCACGCCGTCTCCGGTCATCGCGACGACCTGGCCGTCGGCCCGGAGCGCCTCGACGATGCGGAGCTTGTGCTCCGGTGACACCCGGGCGAACACCGAGGTCGTGCGGGCCAGCTCGCGCAGAGCCGCATCATCGATATCATCGAGTTCGCGGCCGGTGATCACCGGCCGGTCGTCCTCCGCGCTCACGATGCCGAGGTCGCGCGCGATCGCGCGTGCGGTGAGCGGATGATCGCCGGTGATCATGACGACTCGGACGCCGGCGTCACGGCAGGTCGCGACCGCGTCGCGCGCCTCGGTGCGCGGAGGATCGACGATGCCGACGAGTCCGATGAGGACGAGGTCGTCCTCCTGGTCGGTCCCGGGCTCATGGTGATCGATCGGTCGGTAGGCGACGGCGAGCACCCGCACGCCGTCGGCTGCGAGCGCGTCGTTGGCGGCCACGATGCGGGCGCGCTCGTCGTCCTCGAGGGTCTCGACCCGTCCGTCGATCCAGACGCCGGTGGCCCGGCCCAACAGGCTGTCGGGGGCGCCCTTGACGATGGCCACCGTCGCCGCCGGGTCGATGTGCTCGAAGCCGGCCCGGCGATCGTCGGTGAGCGGACCGTGGATCGTGCTCATGCGCTTGCGTTCGGAGTCGAACGGCAGTTCATCGGTTCGTGGGTGGGCGGATCGCAGCCCGGCGACGTCGATGCCGACCTGGTGGGCGGCGACGAGGAGCGCGGTCTCGGTCGGATCGCCGATCGTGGCGACCTCGCCGTCGTCGGACACGTGGAACTCCGCGTCGTTGCAGAGTGCGCCGGCGGTGAGTGCGAGCAGCGTCGCGGGGCGGTGCGGTTCCGACGCGTCGTGCTCCCCGAGCACCGCGCGGTGGCCGGATGCCTCGAGCACGGTGACGGTCATGCGGTTCTGGGTCAGGGTGCCGGTCTTGTCCGAGCAGATCACGGTGACGGAGCCGAGCGTCTCGACCGCCGGGAGGCGGCGGACGAGCGCCTGGCGCCGGAGCATCCGCTGTGCACCGATCGCCAGCGTCAGCGTGACGACGGCCGGCAGGCCCTCGGGGATGACGGCCACGGCCACGCTGATCGCGGTGAGGACGAGATCGCTCCACGACTCGCCGCTGATCCGCCCGATGACGATCATGAGTGCCGCCACGACGGCACCGGCGAGCGCGAGCTGCTTGCCCACGCGGTCGAGGCGGAGTTGCAGGGGGGTCGGAGCGGGTGCGACGCCCTGGATGAGCGCTGCGATGTGCCCGAGCTCGGTGGCCATACCGGTCGCCACGACGACGCCGACCCCGCGGCCGTAGGTCACCTGCGTGCCGGAGAAGGCGAGGTTGCGACGGTCACCGAGGGGTGCCCGCTCGTCGTCGAGGACGGCGAGTTCCTTCTCGACCGGCTCGGACTCGCCGGTGAGTGCCGCCTCCTCGATGCGGAGGTTGGCCACCTCGAGCAGGCGCAGATCCGCGGGCACCACGTTGCCCGCCTCGAGGAGCACGATGTCGCCCGGTACGAGTTCGACCGCAGAGATCTCGGTGACCCGTCCGGCGCGCTCGACCCGGACGAGCGGCACGGCGAGGCGACGCAGCGCAGCGATCGCCTGCTCGGCCCGGTACTCCTGGACGAAGCCGAGGATGGCGAACAGCACGACGATCGCGCCGATCGCGCCGGCCTCCACGTACTTGCCGATGGCGAGTGACAGCAGGGCCGCCCCGATGAGGAGCACCACCATGAACGCCGTCACCTGCTCCCAGAGGATGCGGATGGCCGGCTTCGATCCCTTGTCGATGAGCTCGTTGCGCCCGACATTGGCGAGGCGGGTCGCCGCGTCCGTCGGGTCGAGACCGTGGCGGTTCGAGTCGAGGCGCGTGAGCACGCTGTCGGCGTCGATCGTGTGCCACGCCGGGGTGGTGCGTTCGGTGGTGGCCGGGATTGCAGACATGGGGGCTCCTCGGTGACGATGACGCTCATCGACGCCGAAGGTCTCTCCCACCACGATGCACTCGTGGCGACCGGCACCGGGTCGATGTGGGACCGACCGTATTGACGGTGCCGATACTTGCGGGATACTCCCCTTCAGTGCCTCCTCCGACCGGAGCCGGAAGGCGACGGAGGCACCTTACCCCTCTGGCGAGGGTGCCCGGGAACGCGATCAGGCGTTGGGGATCCAGGATCCGTGCGCCCCGAACGGGACACGGCGGGGCAGTTCGACCTTCGCGACCGGATCGGCCGTGAAGTCCTGGGCCTCGAGCACGTTGAGCGTCGTCACATCGGTGCGGTCGTCGTGCGAGAGGCAGATGATCCAGCCCTCGTCCTCGTCGGCGTCCGGGCCCGCGGGTGCGAAGACGGGCTCGAACACGTGCACCGCCTCGTCGCCGAAGGAGTGCGTCTCGACGGCGCCCGAACGGAGGTCGTACTTGTGGATCTCGGCGGTGAAGTCGGGGGAGGCACCGGGGCGGAGGCCGGCCATGTAGCCGAAGCGGGCCGGTTGACCGATGCGCCGGTCGTCGATCCGCGGGAAGTCACCGTGGTGATCGTCGAGGTGGGTCTCCGAGGCGCGTCCGGTCGACAGGTCGAGGTTCCACTGCCACGGCGTCGACTGGTCGCCGAGGTCACTCATGCCGCCCTCCATGATCGAGGACGCGCGGCAGACCTGGATGACGATCTCGTCGTCCTGCTCGTAGGCGTTGAAGGAATGGAACACGGTGCACGGTTCGACCTCGAACCACCGGACGTCGGCGTTCGTGCCGGCGCGGGGCATCACGCCGATGCGCCCGCCCTCTTCGCGCCGGAAGCGGAAGCCGCCGTTGTCGATCGAGAACACGATCGGGAGGTCGAAGAAGAGCGAGTGGTGCTCGGTGATCGCGAAGTCGTGCATCATGATCGGGTTCGGGATCTCGATCTGTTCCGTTTGCACGAGGTTCCCGGCCGCGTCGACCCGGTGGTAGGTGAGCCAGGGCTCGTTCATGAACTGGTAGCCGAAGAACATGAGCTCGCCGGTGGTCGGGCAGACCTTCGGGTGCGCGGTCATCGGCGTGGCGAGGCGCCCGTCGAAGTCGAAGCAGCCGATGGTGTTGAGGTCCCGGTCGATCTGCCACGGGAGGTGGGCCTCCTCGAGCGCCAGGATGCGGCCGGCGTGCTCGATCACGTGGGTGTTCGCCGGTGACAACCGGAGGTCGGCGATGCCCTCCATCATGTCGAGGTCCTGGTCGACGTAGGGCGTGTGCACGTACCGATTGCGGTACGAGACCCGACCATCGGCGATCTCGAAGCCGTGCACCATGCCGGCGCCGAAGAACCAGTGCCACGGCACGCGTCCGGCCGGGTTGAACCCGTTGCGGAGGTAGGCCCCGGAGAGTCCCTCCGGCATCCGGCCGATGACCGGCAACGAGTCGACGGTGGCCTCGTCGTCGATCGGGGAGAAGTTGCCCCGCATGAACCATGGCGTGTCGGCCCCGAACCGATTCGGACGTTCGTGCGTCGCGGTCATGATTCCCCCCGGAACGTGGCGGCCACGCCGTGAGGGTAGCCGTGTTCACCCTTCGGCGGACAGGGGTGCCTACGATCGGGCCATGGTTCCCCGGGTCTTCGAGCAGGTCGATGCCGAGGCGGTCGACTGCTTCCGGACCAACGGCTGGGTCATGACGCGAACCCTCGACACCGCGGGCGCCGAGCGTCTCCGCGGCTGGGTCGACGAAATCATGGGCTGGGCGGATGAGGACGGCCCGTGGATCCACTACCGCGAGATGACGGACGACGGCCCGCGGCTGTGCCGGACCGAGAACTTCGTGCCCTACCACGAGGGGATCCGGGATCTGCTCACGTCCGGGCCGATGCTCGACGCAGCGAGCGCGCTCCTCGGAGAACCCGCGGTGCTCTACAAGGAGAAGATCAACTACAAGGCCCCTGGTGGGGCCGGGTTCGCGCCCCACCAGGATGCACCGGCGTACCGGTTCGTCGAGACCCACGTCTCGTGCATGGTCGCGGTCGACGACGCGGACGCGGCGAACGGTTGCCTCGAGGTCGTGTCGGCTCGCCACGCCGAGATACTTCCGATGGATGACGACGGCTGCATCCGAGCCGAGGTCGTCTCCGCCATGACCTGGGAGGTGGTGCCGGTGCCGGCGGGTACCACCCTCTGGTTCCACTCGCGGACCCCGCACCGCAGTGGCACGAACACGTCCGACCGGCCGCGCCGCGCGCTCTACCCGACCTACAACGCGTTGCGCGAGGGCGACCTCCGTGACGCCTACTACGAGCAGAAGTTCGCCGAGTTCAACGAGACGGCGTCCGACGGCACGAGGGTGCAGGTCTCGCTCATCAACGACTTCCAGGGCCGGCCGGTATGACGAGGATCGAGAGCGTCACCGACGTGCTCGCCCTCTACGCGCGTCACGGTGGAGACACCTACGGTGAGGACGTCACCCAGAACGAGCACGCGCTGCAGTGCGCGGCGATCGCCGAGGCCGACGGGGCGAGTGATGCCCTCATCGTCGCCGCGCTGCTCCACGACATCGGGCACCTCGTGCACCTGGACGAGAGCGGCGAGGTCGCCGACGCCCGCATGATCGACGATGTGCACGAGGCGACCGGGGCCAGGGCGCTCGCCAAGGTGTTCGGCCCCGAGGTCACCGGCCCGATCGCACTCCACGTGACGGCGAAGCGGTACCGGTGTGCCACCGAGCCCGGGTACCTCGACGGGCTCTCGCGGGCCTCTGCGCTCTCGCTCGCGATCCAGGGTGGACCGCTCGATGCGGACGCCTGCGCCACGTTCGCGGCGCACCCGGCGGCGGCCGAGGCGATCCGGCTGCGTGGGTACGACGACTGGGGAAAGCTCGCCGACGTCGAGGTCCCGGGCTGGGACCACTACCGCCCGATGCTGGAACGCCTCGCCCGTTAGACGTCGGGGT
>JBEAXD010000153.1:0-3424 GCA_041159995.1 Actinomycetota bacterium
CCATCGGCCTGGGCGCGGTGCGGCGGGGGGCCGACCGGGACCGGGACGGACGGGTGCTCGCCCGGGACCGGGTGCCGCGTCGGGCCGCGGGCTTGCGGGCCGTGGAACGACGGGCGGTGGACTTGCGAGCCGGCTTGCGAGCGGGCTTGCGGGCGCGGGACGTCTTCGTGGCAGCCATCGCCGGCGACGCTAACACCAACAACATGGGCAACATGGGGACCTTGCGCCCCATGTGGGCGCCGCCCGGCGCCCGGCCGGACCGCCTCAGACCTCCATGACCACCGGGATCACGGCCGGACGGCGTCGGGTCCGGTCGGCGATGAACCGACCGGCGGCCCGACGGGTGTGCCGCCGGATCGTGTCGAAATCGGTGGCGCCCTCCCGGGTCGCGTCCTCGATCGATGCCCGTACCGCGGCGGCGGCCTCCTCGAGCAGGGCCTCGGCCTCCTCGCCGTGGACCCATCCCCGGGTGACGATCTCGGGGCCCGTCACGATCTCGCCCGTGTGCTTGTCGATCGTGACGATGACCGCGACGAACCCCTCCTCGGCGAGGTTGCGCCGGTCGCGCAGCACCCCGTGCCCGATGTCGCCGACGATGCCGTCGACGTAGACGTACCCGGCGGGCACCGCCTCGCGCTCGACCGAGAGTCCGGCGGCATCGAGGGTGAGGGCGTCCCCGTCCTCGCAGATGATGACGCGCTCGGCCGGCACACCGGACTGCTCGGCGAGCATCGCGTGGTTCACCATGTGCCGGTACTCGCCGTGCACGGGTACGAACCACTCGGGCTGCACGAGGTTGAGCATGAACTTCAGCTCCTCCTGCGAGGCGTGCCCCGAGACGTGGACGTGGTCGTTGCCGCCGTGCACGACCTCGGCGCCGGCCCGGTAGAGGGAGTCGATGATGCGCGACACGTTCGACTCGTTGCCCGGGATCGCGTGGGCTGAGATCACGACGACGTCGTCGGTCCCGATGTGGACCCACTTGTGCTCGTGGGCCGCCATGAGCGACAGCGCCGCCATCGGCTCGCCCTGGGACCCGGTGCAGATGATGCACACGTCCCCCGGCGCGTACCGCTCGACCTCCTCGAGGTCGATGATCCGGCTGACCGGCAGGTCGAGCAACCCCATCTCGCGGGCGAGGGCGACGTTGTTCACCATCGAGCGACCCACGAAGGCCAGCGAACGTCCGGCGGCCAGCGCGGCCTCGGCCACCTGCTGGACCCGATGGAGGTGGGATGCGAAGGAGGCGACGATGACCCGCTTGCCCTCGCGCTCGCGGAACAACGAGCGCATCCGGGTCCCGACGATCGACTCCGAGGGCGTGGATCCCGGGCGCTCGGCGTTCGTGGAGTCGGACATGAGCAGGCGGACCCCGCCCGGCCGGCGGGCGATCTCGCCGAGGAGCGCGAGGTCGGTCCGGCGCCCGTCGATCGGCGAGAGGTCGAGCTTGAAGTCGCCGGTGTGAAGGATCGTGCCCGCGGGGGTGTGGTACGCGGCGGCGAAGGCGTGCGGCACCGAGTGGGTGACCGGCACGAACTCCACGTCGAAGGGCCCGATGCTGCGCCGCTCCCCGTCGGCGACCGGGACGAGTTCGGTGCGATCGATGAGCCCCGACTCGCGGATGCGGTTGGCGGCCATGCCCAGCGACAGCGGTGCGGCGTAGATCGGGAAGGACGCGTCCCGCAGGAGGAAGGAGAGCGCACCCGCGTGGTCCTCGTGGGCGTGGGTGAGCACGACGCCCTCGATCGCATCGGCGTGCTCGCGCAGGTACGTGAAGTCCGGGAGCACGAGGTCGACCCCGGGCATGTCCACCTCGGGGAACATGAGCCCGCAGTCGATGAGCAGGATCCTGCCCTCGACCTCGAGGAACATGCAGTTGCGCCCGATCTCGCCGAGGCCGCCGAGGAAGACGATGCGAGTGGGAGCGGTCATCGCGCCGAGGGTAGCCGCATCCCGGAACGACGATGGCCGCCCCGAGGGGCGGCCATCGCGCGGAGCATGGGGACGAACGGCTCAGGCCGTGCGGTCCTTGGAGACCTCGTCGAGCATCGCGTACTCCTCGCCGGTGTCCACCCAGTCCTCGAACTGGATGACGCCGAGCTCGGTGAACTTCTGCCGGAGCCAGCCGTCACCCGCGTCGAGCAGGCCGAGCTTCTTGCAGTTCGGCACGATCTTCGAGAAGAGCATGCCCTGGAAGACGTTGCGGGTCGGGTCGGCGAGGACGAGCGAGAGCGCCTCCTTGACGTCGACGCCCATCCGCTCCCAGACCTCCTGCTGCAGGAACCGGTCGCGCATGCGCACCGCCGCCTCGTAGGCGAACTCCTGCCGCTCGCGGATCTCCTTCGAGTCGAGCTGGGTGTAGAAGTCCTGCAGCGACAGCACGCCGAAGGCGACGTGACGGGCCTCGTCCGACATGACGTACCGGAGCAGCTTCTTGAGCAGCGGCTCGGTGGTCATCTGCTGCATGAACCCGAAGGCGGCGAGCGCCAGACCCTCGACCATGATCTGCATGCCGAGGTAGGTCATGTCCCAACGGTCGTCCGCGATGATGTCGTCGAGGAGCATCCGCAGGTGGGCGTTCACCGGGTAGTGCCCGGAGAGCTTCGTGTCGAGGTACTTCGCGAAGACCTCCACGTGCCGGGCCTCGTCCATGACCTGGGTCGCCGCGTAGTACTTGGCGTCGATCCACGGCACGGTCTCGACGATCTGGGCGGTGCAGATGAGCGCGCCCTGCTCGCCGTGCATGAACTGCGAGAGCGACCAGTTCTGCGACTCGACACCGAGGCGGACCCACTCGTCCTCGCCCCAGGACTCGAAGGGCGTGCCCTTGAGGTCGAGCTCACCGAAGGCCGACTGCATGTTGGCCTGGTTGGCCCGCACGACCGCCTCCTGGTCGACCTCGATCGACCAGTCGAGATCCGTCTCGCCGTTCCACTGCGAGGTCTTGGCCTTCTCGTAGAGCTTGACGAGGGCCGGCTTCGACCGCTCGTAGTCCCACGTGAACAGGGCGTCGGCGTGGGCCCGCACCGTGTGCTGGATCTCCTCGACGTCGCTGTTCGAGATCGACAGGATCGCCTCGAGATCGTTGATCTCTTCGCGGCCCAGCATGTCGAAGTTCGTGGTCATCGGTTACCCCTTGCTGTGGACGGTACGGAGGGACTCGGGGACGAGGCCCGGGATGACGAACTCCCGGACCATGTCGCGGACGACGGCGTCGTCGGCGATGAGGGCCTGCTCGCTCGGGTCGAGCACGGTGAGCACCATGCGGGCGCACCACTCGGCGGCGCGGGGGACGCGCTCGGCGGGCAGGTAACGGGTGAGGGTCGGCGCGAACGCGGCCGAGGCAGCCGCGAGGAACGCGTCACCGCCGGTGAACGCGAGGTACGGCAGGACCTGCTCCGGCTCGTGGGCGAGCGCGAACTGC
>JBEAXD010000158.1:0-4519 GCA_041159995.1 Actinomycetota bacterium
TCGCGGCCGCGAGGACCTCGGCCCGGACCTCGTCGAGACTGCGCATCCCGTGAGCCTACGGGCCGCGACGGTTCAGCTGTCGAGCAGCCCGCGCTCGCGCACGATGCGCCGCAGGACCTCGGCGACGTCGCCGCCGAGGTCGTCGCGGTCGAGCGCGAGTTCGATGTTCGCTCGCAGGAAGTCGACCTTCTGCCCGATGTCGTAGCGCCCGTCCTCGAACACGCATCCGTACACCGTCTGCGTGTCGAGCAGCAGCCCGATCGCATCGGTCAGTTGGAGTTCACCGCCCGCGCCCGGGGTGATCCGGTCGATGGCATCGAAGATCTCGGGGGTGAAGACGTAGCGCCCGATGACCGCGAGGTCGGACGGCGCGGCCTCGGGCGCCGGCTTCTCCACGATCGAGCGCACCTGGACGAGTCCATCGTGCACCGGCTCGGGCTCCACGCACCCGTAGGACGAGATCTCGGCCTGCGGCACGCGCTTGAGGGCCAGGGCGCTCCGGCCGTAGCGCGCGTGCGTGTCGATCATCGAGCGCAGGAGCTGCGAGTCGTCGACCATGATGTCGTCGCCGAGGAGCACCGCGAACGGCTCGTCACCCACGTGCTCACGGGCCACCGAGACCGCGTGCCCGAGCCCGAGCGGATCGCGTTGGCGGATGTAGTGGATGTCGGCCATCTCCGAGGTCTGTTGGACCTCCTTGAGCAGGTCGTGCTTCGACTGCTGCTCGAGGTAGTACTCGAGCTCGAAGTTGCGATCGAAGTGGTCCTCGATCGCGCGCTTGCCGCGGCCCGTGACCACGAGGATGTCGGTGAGACCGGCGCGCACCGCCTCCTCGATCACGTACTGGATCGCCGGCTTGTCGACGATCGGCAGCATCTCCTTGGGCTGACTCTTGGTCGCCGGCAGGAACCGCGTGCCGAGACCGGCCGCCGGGATCACCGCCTTCGTCACCGCTCGAGTACTGCCCACGTGATCCTCCCCGTCGGAGAGCCGTCTGCCCGGTGGGACCCGAACGCTACCGCCGGACGTGGGGCTCGAGGACCGCCCGGTCCGCGGCGTTCAGGCCTCGGACGGACCGGTCGAGAGTTCGGTGCCCCGCAGCAGCCGCTGGATGTTGGCCCGGTGCCGGCTCAGCACCAGCACGGCCATCGCCGCGGTGGCGATCGCCTCCCACGCCGGGTGGGTGCACGCGACGAGGACCGGGAATCCGACGCACGCGATCAGCGACCCGATCGAGGCCTTGCGGGCGACCCGGGCGACGACGAAGAACACGACACCGAACGCGAGCACGAACCACGGGTAGAGGATGAGGAGGAACCCGGCGCAGGTCGCGACCCCCTTCCCGCCCCGCCGACGGACCGGGAAGATGTGCCCGATCACCGCGGCGGCACCGAGTGCCCACGCACCGGGCCGACCGCCGACACCGAGGCCGACGAGTGCTGCGGCTGCGCCCTTGAGCGCGTCGATCGCGAGCACGAGGAGCCCGGCCCGCCACCCGAGCATCCGGTTCACGTTCGAGGCGCCCGGGTTGCCCGAGCCCTCGTGGAGCACGTCCCGCCCCCGGGCCCGTGAGACCAGCAGCGCGGTGGGGAACGTGCCGAGCAGGTAGGCCGGAGCACAGAGGATCGCGACGAGGACGGGCGGGCTCACGCCGTCCATTCAACGTCATCGGCCACACGTGGGTGGGGACGGTCGCCGCCCCGGTAGGATCCCGGGTCCCCGAGACCACCGCCCCCAGAGGACCCGATGCCCACCTACGAGTACCTGTGCGCCAAGTGCGGCGAGCAGTTCCAGGTGCAGCAGTCGTTCAGCGACCCCGCGCTCAAGAAGCACAAGGGATGCGGCGGCACGCTGAGCAAGGTCTTCGGGGTCCCGGCGATCTCGCTCAAGGGATCGGGCTTCTACAAGACGGACAACCCGTCGTCCTCCCGGGCCTCGAGCGCCAAGAGCGACACCGGGGACTCCGGGGCCACGACCACCACTCCGAGCGCCCCAGCCGAGACGAAGCGCGAGAAGAAGGCCGAGAAGAAGTCGGCCACCCCCGCGACGAAGGCCCCGAAGCCCTCGTCGGGCACGACCTGACGTCACCGCACGTCGGATCGCCGGTCCGGACCGGCCCGCCTTCCCCCAGCCGTTCCACCACCGAACCCCCGGGGGTCCCATGGCCCGCGTCCCCATGCGCACCGCCCTCCCGCGCCTCGGCGCCGTCGCACTCGTCCTCATCGCCGTCGCCGATCTCGCGTCCGGGCTCGGCCTCATCGGCCGCGACGTTCCGACCCCGCGCCGGTCCTCGCCGGAGCCGACGATCCGAACCCGCGCACCCGAGCCCGCCGCCGGGACGCGCGCGGTACGCGTCGTCGCGCCCGGTGCTCGGGTCCGACCGGGCGACCGGGTCGACCTGCTCGTCACGCTCGACCCCGACCGGTACCCGGATTCGGAACCGACCCGCGCGGTCGGCGAGGCGTTCACGGTCCTCTCGGTCGATCGGGACGACGCCGATCCGTCCGTGCGGGGCATGACCCTGGCGGTCCCCCGGGCCCTCGTCCCCCGGGTCGCGTTCGCCGCCACCGCCGGCACGCTGACGGTCGCCGTCGTACCGGACCGGCGCCGCGTCTGAGGCCGCCTACCATCACGGACGTCCCACCCGCGTCCCGGACGGTCCCCGCACATGTCCATCCTCCACGCCATCGTGCTCGGCATCGTCCAGGGACTCACCGAGTTCCTCCCGATCTCGTCGAGCGGCCACCTGGTGCTCGTGCCCGAACTCCTGCGCTGGGACGACTTCGGCGGGGACGACGCGCTCAACAAGGCGTTCGACGTCGCGCTCCACCTCGGCACGCTCGTCGGCGCGGTCTGGTACTTCCGCCGGGATCTCGCGGGGTACCTCGTCGCAGCGGGCCGATCGATCACCCACCGCAGCATGGCCGACCCGCAGGCCCGGATCGCCTGGCTGCTCCTGCTGTCCGCGGTCCCCGCCGCCGTCGTCGGCGCGGCGCTCTCCTCCACCATCGATGAGCACCTCGGCGGTCCGATCCTCGTCGGGGTGATGCTCATCCTCGGCGGCCTGCTGCTCTGGTGGGCCGATCACCTCGAGGGCACCCGTTCGATCGAGGACTACTCGGTCCGCGACGCCACGCTGATGGGGCTCGCGCAGGCCATGGCGCTGCAACCGGGCGTCTCGCGCTCCGGCGTGACGATCACGGCCGGGTTGTGGCTCGGACTCGACCGGATCGCCGCCACCCGCCTCTCGTTCCTCATGAGCCTGCCGATCATCGCCGGGGCCGGCCTGTTCTCGGCCGTGAAGGTCGCGGCCGACGGCGGGTTGCCTCCCGGCAGCGGCCCGGCGTTCCTGGCCGGGTTCCTCGCCGCCGGCGCGTCCGGCTGGATCGCGATCGCCGGGCTCCTGTCCTACCTCCGCACGCGGACCTTCATGCCGTTCGTCTGGTACCGACTCGTCGTCGGCACCGCGGTCATCGTGATCTTCGCGACGGGAATCCGGTGAACGCCCCCCGCCCGATCGAGGCCGTCGTGTTCGACTACGGCGGCGTCATCTCCTCCCCCCTGTTCCGTGGCATCGGGGAGTTCGAGGCCGCGCAGGGCTACCCGCCGGGCAGCGTCCTCGAGCTCGTCTTCGGCGACGCGTCCTACGTCGGGGTCGAGGGTCGGGAGCACCTCACCGCCACCGAGGTGGACCCCCACCACCACCACGTCGACCACGACTGGCACCGCCTTGAGGTCGGCGCACTCAGCGTGCGCGAGTGGTTCGAGGGCGTGCAGCGGCGCGCACCCGAGGTGCTCGGCACCGAGATCGACATGGACGCCTACATCCACTTCATGGCGACGATGCCGGTCGGGGTCCACTGGTGCGTGGTCCACGCGGCCCGCGCGCTGCGCGCCCGGGGCGTCACGCTGGGCCTGCTGACGAACAACGTGGCGGAGTGGGGCGAGAACTGGCGGTCGACCTTCCCCGTCGACGAGCTCTTCGACGTGGTCGTCGACTCCTCCGCGGTCCGCCTGCGCAAGCCCGACCGACGCATCTACCTGCTCACCTGCGAACGCCTGGGGGTCGATCCGGAGGCGTGCGTGTTCGTCGACGACAACGTCGCGAACTGTGCGAGCGCACGTTCGCTCGGCATGGAGGCGGTGCTGTTCGGCGAGGATCCGTTCGTCGCCGTCGACGAACTGCACGACATCCTCGGACGCCGCGGCATCGCCCTCCGCCCCTGACCCCGGTCAGGCTCCGCTGAGCGTCATCTCCCCGATGAGCAGGGTCGATGCGCCGCCGTACCGCATCCAGTCGAGGTCCGCGCCGACCTCGATGAGGTCCAGCAACATGCGCGGCAGGGTCGAGGCGATCGTGGCCTCACGGATCGGTTCGGCGAACGCGCCGTCCCGGATCATGAGCCCGGTCGCGCCGACCGAGAAGTCACCACTCGTCGTGTTCGTGCCCGAATGGAGGCTGCTCACATCCTGGACGTACAGCCCGAGCGGAAGCGACGCCACGATCTCCTCCTGACTG
>JBEAXD010000210.1:0-7394 GCA_041159995.1 Actinomycetota bacterium
AGGGTGCGGTGGACGCCGGGATGGGCGAGGAGCCGATGGACGCGCTCAGCGCCAACAACGAGCCGTTCGAGCCCGCTCGCACCCCGTTCGACTGGTTGAGCCGTGACCCGGCCGAGGTCGACGCGTACCTCGGCGATCCGTACTGCGGGGATGCGCACCCGCTGAGCTACGCGTACTTCGCCGGGATCGCAGGGGTGCTCGCGCCGGCGCTGGGTGCACTCGACGCGATCGCCTGCCCCGTGGACGTCATCGCCGGGGATCAGGATCCGGCCGCAGGGATGGGTACGCACCCGACGGCCCTCGCGGCCGCGCTCGACGCCGCCGGGGTGGACGTGACGCTGCGGCTGTACGCGGGCGCCCGCCACGAACTGCTCAACGAGACCAACCGCGACGAGGTCACCGCGGACCTCATCGCGTGGCTGGACGCCCGGATCTGATCAGCCGCGGTGGAGCCGTCGTTCGGCCCGACGGCGGGCCGAACCGGTGAGCGTGGCGAACGAGAGGCGTTCGGCTCGGTAACGATCCACGACGGCCTCGGCCAGCGGTTCGAGGGCCGAGCCGACGACGTGGGCGAGCAGGTGGTCGGCGAGCGCGGGGTTGCGGGGCAGGACCGGGCCGTGGAGGTACGTGCCGACGATGCCGCCGTGCAGCACGCCGTCGGTCCCGTCGCCGTTGCCCCCGCCCCGCAGCACGCGACCGAGCGGCCGCTCCTCGGGGCCGAGGTGCGTACGACCACCGTGGTTCTCGAACCCGGTGATGGCGGGGAGGCCGGTGGTGGGTTCCGGTTCGACGAGCACCTCGCCGATGAGTCGATCGGGTCCGGGGACGGTGTGCAGGTCGACGAGTGCGAGTCCCTCCATCGATCGACCGCCGGCCGCCGCGTAGTGGTGGCCGATGAGCTGGAACCCGGCGCACACCGCGAGCAGCGCGGCACCACCGTCGAGGGCACGGGTCAGCGCCGCCCGTGAGGCCCGCAGCCCCTCGGACGCTGCGACCTGCGGTGCATCCTCGCCGCCACCGAGCAGGTAGATGTCGCAGGAGTCGGGGAGCGGGGAGCCCGCGGCGACCTCGAGGATGCTCGCGTCGATGCCCCGGGCTCGGGCCCGGTGCTCGAGCACGAGCGCGTTGCCGCGGTCCCCGTAGGTGCCGAGGAGATCCGGGAAGACGAGAGCGATGCGCAGGGCGCTCGTCATCACCAGAACTCCTTCGTGAGGTGGGTGAACTGCGTGTACGACGCGACGATGTGCACCTCCGTCCCGCCGACGCCGCGGGCCGCGGTGAGCGGATCGGGTTCGACGGTGCAGGTGACGTCGCCGTAGTGGAGCCGTACGGCGACGTCGAGCGCGCGCTCGCCGCTCGCGACGACCGGGCGGCCGCGCAGCAGTTCGAAGGGCACGTCGTAGAGCCAGGACGGGTCGCGTCCGTCGGCGATGTGCGCGTTGACGGCGAGGACCACGCCGGTGTCCCGGTCCGCCAGCCAGCGCAGCACCTCGGTCCAGCCCGCCGGGTTCTTGGCCAGCACGACGCGCGCCGCCCGCCCGTCCGGGAGTCGGTGCAGGGCGAAGCGCCCGGAGACCACCTCGACGGCCGCCATCCCGGCGACCGCCGCCTGTGCGTCGACGCCGAAGTGGGCCTCGGCCACGGTGGCGGCGAGCGCCGCGTTCATCCGGTTCCAGGTCCCCGGGATGGCGAGATCGAGCGGGATGCGTCGGGACCCGACCACGAGCACGTCCTCCTCGAGGCGGAAGTCGGCGGGGGGCTCGGCGAACCCGCACGCGGCGCACCGGAACCCTCCGTCGGGCCACTCGAGGAGCGCGTCGCAGCGCGGGCAGGTGGTGGCGTCCTGTCGCCACGGGATGCCGAGCGCGACCCAGGTGACCCGACGGGACGGTTCGGCGGCGTGCACGACGTGGGGGTCCGAGGCGTTCGCGACGACGTGGCGATCGGGGGTGGCCTCGGTGATCGCGCGCCAGCGGTCGACGATCGCGTGGACCTCGCCGAACCGGTCCAACTGGTCCCGGCTGAGGTTGCCGAACACGAGTACCTCGGGGTCGAGCGGTCCGACCACGTGCGTGAGCCAGCGCTCGTCCACCTCGAGCACGGCGACGGAGGGCTCGTGGGGTGCAGCGAGGGCCGCGGCGATCCCGCTGGCCATGTTCGCGCCCGTGTGGTTCGTGACGACCGGGAGTCCGGCGTGGCGCAGGGCGTCGCACAGGAGCCGGGTCGTGGTCGTCTTGCCATTCGTGGCCGACACGGTGACGACGCGGTCCCGCGCGCCGACGACGCCGAGCAGGTCGGGGTCCACGGCGAGCATGACCCGTCCGCTCACCTGGGTGCCGGCCCCGCGGCCCGTGGCTCGGGATGCCCACCCGGCGGCCCGGCCCGAGAGGATCGCGGCGCGTCGACGGAGGCTCACCCGGGCATCATCGCAGGTGGGCGTCGACCGCTCGTGCCGACGCGATGGGTTCGATCAGCCGTGCAGCCCGCACTCGGTCTTGCCGAGGGTCGCCCAGCGGCCCGAGCGCGGGTCGTCGCCGGTGGCCGGCCGGGTGCAGGGCCAGCAGCCGATCGATGCGTACCCGCGGTCGGCGAGCGGGTGGACCGGCAGGTCGTGGTCCTGCACGTACCCGGCGACATCGAGGTCGGTCCAGTGCGCGATCGGGTTCACCTTCACCACGCTGCGCCCGACGTCGTAGGAGACGATCGGCGCGTTGCGGCGCTGCTCGGTCTCGGCCCGGCGCAGGCCGGTCATCCAGGCGTCGCGCCCGGCGAGGGCCCGACGCAGCGGCTCGACCTTGCGCGCCGCGCAGCACCCGTCCGGATCGGTCATCCAGAGGTCGTCGGGCACGCCCTCGGAGCGCACGAACTCGACGTCGAGGTCGTAGCGCTCGCGCAGTCGGTCCACGTACCAGAGCGTCTCGGCGAAGTGGTACCCGGTGTCGAGGAACACGACGGGCAGGCTCGGCACGGTGCGCGCGACGAGGTCGAGCATCACCGCGTCCTGGAACGAGGAGGCGAGCACGATGCGGTCCTCGAAGGTCTCGGCCGCCCACGCGATGATCCGCGAGGCGGGCGAGGTCTCGAACGTCGTGTTGAGGCGGGCGAGTTCGGCCAGGTCGGGGACCGCCCGCGGGACCTCGACGATCGGGGTATCGGTGGACGGGGTCACGTCGCGCACTCCCCGGCGCCCACGTCCTTGACGTACGGGCTGGTCTCGCCGAAGTCCGTGTAGAAGTCCGGGTTCTCCTCGGGGGTGGGGAACACGTCGAGGTCGGCGAGGGTCGCACCCACCGTCGCCGCGCCGCCGCTGCGGTCGAGCCAGGCGCCGAAGGTCTCGCCCGCCGCGCGCTCGTCGGCGAACCGCTGGACGACCCGCACCACGGCGATCCCGGCGTTGCGGGCCGGTACCTTCGTGGCCTTCTCGCCGAACGCGATCTCCATCGCGCCGACCCGTCCGCCCAGCAGCATCTGGTAGCCCGGGGCGCTGCGCCCGTGGGCACGTCGCTCGAGGCCGAAGAAGCCGATGTCAGCGATGTGGTGCTGTCCGCAGGAGTTCGTGCAGCCCGAGATGTTCACCCGGACACCGCCGACCTCGGCGAGCCCCGCCTCCTCGAGGGCCCGGTCGATCTCGCTGCCGAGTCCGCGCGACTGGGTCACCGCGAGGTTGCAGGTGTCGGCCCCGGGGCAGGACACGACGTCGCGGCTGCGCTCGGCACCGGGGGCGCCGAGACCGAGCGCCTCGAGCCGTTCGTGCACGAGCGGGAGGTCGCCCTCGGCGAGGCCACGGAACACGAGGTTCTGGCGGTTCGTGATGCGGACGTCGGCCGCGAGTTCCCGCTGGAGGGCGGCGAGGCCCCGCAGTTGCTCCGACGTGAGGTCGCCGAGCGGGGCGTGCGCGTACGCGCTCACCGTCCCGTTCGACCGCCCACGGACGACGTTGGCGAGTTCCCACCGTCGGTAGGGGTCGAGCCCGGAGATCGAGACCGGCACCGCGTCGGCGCTCACCGCGCCGTCGCCACCGGCCGGCGCGTCCCCCCGCTCGGCGACGATCGCAGGGATGCCGCCGGGCCAGGTCGCCGAGGCTCGCAGGAACTTGCGCTCCTTGAGGATCCGCTCCCGCACCTCGTCGATGCCCATGGTCTCGACGAGCCACTTCATGCGGGCCCGCAACTTGTTGTCGCGGTTGCCGTAGTGGTCGAAGGTGCGCAGGATCGCCTCGACCGTGGGGAGGAGGTCCTCGCGGCTCGTGAACTCCTCGAGGGCCTGGGCGGGGTAGGGGTTCGCACCGAGGCCGCCGGCGAGGAACACGCGGAAGCCGGGCTCGGTCGTGCCGTCGGGCAGGGCGCGGGAGACCGCGATGACGCCGACGTCGTTGAACATCGCCTGCCCGCAGTCGGTGGCGCAGCCGGAGAAGTTGATCTTGAACTTGCGGGGGAGGCGCTGGCCGAGCGGATTGCGCAGCAGGTAGTCGTTCGTGGCCTGCGCCCAGGCCGAGATGTCGATGACCTCGAACGGGCAGGCTCCGGCGAGGTGGCAGCCCTGGACGTTGCGCACGGTGTCGCCGCAGGCCTCGCGTGACGTGAGGCCGACCGCGGCGAGGATGCGGAGCACCTCGGGGACCTCGCGCAGCTCGACGAAGTGGAACTGGATGTTCTGGCGGGTCGTGAGGTGACCCCAGCCGCGGGAGTGGTCGTCGGCGACGACGGCGAACGCCTCGAGCTGCTCCGGAGTCACCGCGCCGTACGGGATGCGCACGCGCACCATCTGGTTCGTGCCGCCCTGGCGCTGGCCGTAGATGCCCTGCGTGAGTCGGGTGACCCGGAAGACGTCCTCGTCGAGGTCCCCGGCGAGGTACTCCTCGATGGCGGCGGCGAAGCGGGTGATCTCCTCCTCGACCACCGGGTCGATCACGGAGGGGGTGCGGGGGGTGTCGATCGTCATCGGCCTTCGATCGGGGTGGGGCGGTGCGGACCCGGTCAGGCTAATTCCTGACCCCGATAAATGCCAATAGCGAGGTCAGATTTCAGGCGGGCGCGATCGGACCCGGCCGCGCCCTGATCAGGGCCCGAGGAGCGGGGGAGTCGGCGGCGCCGTGCGGTGGCGCAGGGACCGCACCGCGCCGGCGACCCCGACGAGGCCCACGACCACGAGGGCCACCGGCACGGCCGGCCCCTCGAAGAACTGGCCGACGACCCACGGCACGTAGACGACCACCCCGGCGAGGCCCACGGCGGCGATCCAGGGGCGCGCCCGGAGGGCGCCGAGGGCGGTGAGGGCGCCGGCGACGAGGATGCCGGCGAACAGCGCGACGAACCCCGGCGCCGCGTCCTGGTCGAGGTGGGCCCAGAGCACGCCGGCCGGGATGAGCAGCGCCGCACCGCCCACGAGCTGCACGGCGATCGACTCGGCCTCCGAGCCGGCCCACGCCTCGGCGATGGCGAGCAGGCCGAACCCGATGAGCCCGGCCGCGGCGAGCGCGTACATCCAGGTCGCGACGCCCACGCTGAGGGTCATCGAGATCGCGAGGGTCGCGACCGCGAGCGCGGGGACGAGGACCGCGGACTCCCGCGCACGGTGCCCGACGAGGATCGCCGCACCCGCGACGAGCGCGGCGAGTCCGAACGCCCAGTACACCGCGGTCTCGGAGAACTGCGACACCTCGGCGGCCGGGATCGGTCCGGTGGCGAGGATGAGCGTGGCGGTGGCGAGGGCCAACCACCGCGGGGGGAGCAGGCCCCGCGACGCGGCCGCCACGCCGGCGCCGCCGAGCGCGGTGAGTGCGATCGCCGCGAGGATGCCGCCCCCGAGGAGGAGCATGCCGCTGATCGTCGCAGCGACGAGGCCGGCGGTGCACGCGAGGAACTGCACCGGGCGGTTGCGGCGACCGTACAGGGGCGCCCCGACGACCGCAGCGGCGAGGCCGCACCAGAGGACCACCGCGGCGCCCGAACGTCCGGCGATCTCGCCGACCCCGATGCCGACGGCGATCGTGATCCCGACCAGGCCGAGCAGCCAGAGCACCTGCCGGAACCGCCACCACGGGCCGGCGTCCGCGTCCGGGATCGCGGCGCCCGTGACGATGAGCAGTACGCCGAGCACGACGGCGAGGGTCGCGCCGGTCCGGGGGGTGAGTTCGACGTTGGCGACGACGATGGCGATGCCGATCGCAGCCAGGATCGCGCCCACGTAACCGAGCACCTCGGCCACGACCGGGGCGTGCGAGACGGGCGGCGCGGCGATCGCGGCGTGCGCCCGCTCGTACCCGACGACGGCCCGCTCCTCCTCCGCCGTGATGAGTCCGGCCGATCGCCATCGGGCCGCGAGGGACGCGATCACCTCGGGCGTGGGTCCCGCCGCCGCGGCGCGGGTGTCGGCTCGCCGGCGCACGGCGATGATGATCGCCACGGCGATGAGCACCGGGATGATGAGGATCTGCATCGTCGACCTCCGATCCGGGCGACCCCGTGCGAGGGCACCGTGGTGTCGAGCCTCCCACGGGGCACCCGCACGGTGGTACGGACCGAGGTCCCGAACCGCACGGCCGGGAGTCCCCACGGACGCCGCGGGGTGCGCCGCTAGCCTCCCCGGGATGCGGATGTCCCGATTGTTCCTGCGCACGCTGCGAGACGACCCCGCCGACGCGGAGATCGACAGCCACCGCCTGCTCGTGCGCACCGGTGCGATCCGGCGGGTCGCCTCGGGCATCTACTCCTGGCTGCCCCTCGGGAACCGGGTGCTGCGCAACGTCGAGGCGATCGTGCGCGATGAGATGGACGCCGCCGGGGCCCAGGAGGTCATCCTCCCGATCGCCCAGCCCCTCGAGCTCTGGGAGCGCACCGGGCGCGACACCGCGTACGGCCCGCAGATGTTCCGGCTCACCGACCGCAAGGAGACCGGCTTCGCGCTGGCCCCGACGGCCGAGGAGGTCATCACCTCGACCGTCGCCAACGAGTACTCCTCGTACCGCGACCTGCCGGTGAACCTGTACCAGATCAACTGGAAGTACCGCGACGAACTGCGCCCGCGGTTCGGACTGCTCCGCTCGCGCGAGTTCCTCATGAAGGACGCCTACTCGTTCCACGTGGACGCCGACGATCTGCGCGCCACCTACCGAGACATGTACGAGGCGTACGAGCGGATCTTCGCCCGGTGCGGGCTCACCGTCCGGGCGGTCGAGGCGCAGGCCGGGGAGATCGGCGGCGATGTGAACCACGAGTTCATGGCCGTCGCGCCCGTGGGTGAGGACGACTTCGTGTGGTGCACGGCGTGCGACTACGCCGCCAACGTCGAGGCCGCCGCCCGGGCCGCCGCCGACGCCGGGCCGCCCGTCGACGCGCCCGCGATCGAGGACGTCGACACCCCCGGTGCCGGAGCGATCGCCGAGGTCGCCGCGC
>JBEAXD010000058.1:0-7430 GCA_041159995.1 Actinomycetota bacterium
CATCGCCGAGTTCTACGGACGCCGCCACTGGGCCCACCCGGGTGCGTTCACGGAGGAGGAGGTCGCGTTCATGGTCGAGCCGTTCACGAGTGCGGCTCACCTGCGCGCCTCGTTCGGGGCGTACGAGTCGACGTTCTCGCGGTCGGCCCGGTCCGACGACTCGTTGTTCCGGGGCCGCGAGAACCCCACCCGCACCCTCGTGCTGTTCGGGACCAGCGACCACGTGATCCACCCGGACTTCGACCGGATGGCCGAGCGCGTGTTCCCCGATCACGTCGGGCCGGTGCGGCTCGACGACTGCGGCCACTTCGTGCCGTGGGAGGCCCCCGAGGTCTTCGTGCGCGAGACCGTCGCGTTCTGCGCGGACCTGCTCGGCTGAGCGCGTCGCGCCGGTTACGGGACGCGGATCGGGCGGACCAGCCCCTCCTGCATCGCGGTCACGACGAGCCGACCTGTCTCGGTGAAGAACTGTCCGGCCGCGAACCCGCGCGCGCCGCCGGCCCGCGATGAGTGCTGGTGGTAGAGCAACCACTCGTCGGCCCGGAACTCGTCGTGGAACCACATGGCGTGGTCGAGGCTGGCCACCTGGTACTTGGCGTCGAGGTACGAGGCGCCGTGCGGCAGCATCGCGGTGTCGAGCAACGTGAGGTCGGAGGCGTACACGACGACGCAGACGTGGAGCAGCGGGTCGTCACCGAGCGCACCGTTCGCCCGGATCCACACGTCCTGCTCGGGCGGGCGCGGGGAGGGATCCAGCCACCCGGGCAGCATCGTCGGACGCGAGTCGATCGGCCGGTCGCGCAGCACCCAGTCGCGGAAGTCGGGACCGAACCGGTCCGCGTAGGGCGCGAGCTGCTCCTGCATGGTGGGCAGGGTCCCGGGCGCGACGACCGACGGCATGGCGTCCTCGTGGGCCGGACCCTCCTCCCGGGTCTGGAACGACGCACTCAGGTTGAAGATCGCCCGACCGTGCTGGATGGCCTTGACGGTGCGGGTCGTGAAGGAGCGACCGTCCCGGATGCGATCGACCTCGTAGATGATCGGCACCGACGGATCACCCGGCCGCAGGAAGTACGAGTGGAGCGAGTGCACCGGGCGTCCCGGCTCGACGGTACGGCCCGCGGCGACGAGGGCCTGCCCCGCCACCTGCCCCCCGAACACCCGCTGCTGGTGCTCGTCCGGACTCAGACCCCGGAACAGGTTGACCTCGAGCTGCTCGAGGTCGAGGAGTTCGATGAGGTCGTCGAGGGCGCTGGACACGTCGGTCACGGTAGTCCTCGCCGGGCTGCGCCGACGCGTGCCGCCGGTCGCCGGACCGTCGGTCTCACCCGAAGAACACCTCAGCCTCCGCGTACCGCTCCGGCGGGACGGTCTTGAGCTCGGCGACCGCGTCCGCGAGCGGCACCCGCACGATGTCGGTGCCGCGCAGCGCCACCATCACCCCGAAGTCGCCGTCATCGACCGCATCGATCGCACCGAGCCCGAAGCGCGTCGCGAGCATCCGGTCGTAGGCCGTGGGCGTGCCCCCACGGATGACGTGGCCGAGGATCGTGGCCCGGGTGTCCCAGCCGGTGCGCGCCGCGATCGCCTCGGTGACGAGGTTCCCGATGCCCCCGAGCCGCACGTGACCGAAGTCGTCGACCTCACCCGCCTGGAGTGCGAGCGTGCCCTCCTTCGGGGTCGCGCCCTCGGCGACCACCACGATCGACGAGTGTCGCCCGTCCCCGTGACGCGCCTCGAGGTGCCGCACGACCTCGTCGATGTCGAAGGGCCGCTCCGGGATGAGCACGACGTTCGCACCGCCCGCCATGCCGGAGTGCAGGGCGATCCAGCCCGCGTGGCGTCCCATCACCTCGACCACCATGACCCGGTCGTGGCTCTCGGCCGTGGTGTGCAGCCGGTCGATCGCGTCGACCGCGGTCTGCACCGCGGTGTCGAAGCCGAAGGTGACATCGGTGGCCGACAGGTCGTTGTCGATCGTCTTCGGTACCCCCACGACCGCCACGCCGTCCTCACCGAGCCGACGGGCCACGCCGAGGGTGTCCTCACCACCGATGGCGATGAGCGCGTCGACACCCATGCGATCCAAGGTGGCGCGGACCCGGGCCGCACCGTCCTCCGCCCGGTACGGATTGGTGCGCGAGGACAGGAGGATCGTGCCGCCCCGGGCCAGGATGCCGCGCGTCGATGCGATCGAGAGCGGGGTGGTCTCGCCCTCCATGACCCCGCGCCACCCGTGGAGGAACCCGATGAACTCGTGGCCGTGGGCGGCCTCGCCCTTGCGCACCACGGCTCGGATCACCGCGTTGAGGCCCGGGCAGTCGCCCCCGCCGGTCAGCATCCCGATGCGCATCGTCGCTCCCTCGTGTCATCGGTCCGTCGGACCGTGCTCCGCGCCGTTCCCATCGTGCCCCATCGGGGCACCCCACCGCCGGGCGCTCCGCCGTTCGGGGACCGCGGGCCCGAATCGGACACACCGGTAGCCTCGCCCCATCCGACCCGGTCCGGACCGGACCCGCCGAGGAGGCTGATCACCGTTGGCGTACGTACTGAGCATCGACGCCGGGACGACCGGGATCCGAACCTTCGCGGTCGACGAGACCGGGGTGATGCGCATGAGCGCGTACCGCGAGTTCCCGCAGCACTTCCCGCGACCCGGGTGGGTCGAACACGACGCCGACGAGATCTGGAACGCCACCCTCGCCACCCTCACCGAGGTCGCGGCCCGCATCGCCGAGGAGGGCGCGACCGTGGCGGCCATCGGCATCACGAACCAGCGCGAGACCGTCGTGGCCTGGGACCGGCGGACGGGCCGGCCCCGACACCGTGCCATCGTCTGGCAGGACCGTCGCACCGCGGCGCGCTGCGACGCGCTGCGCGACGAGGGGTACGAACCGACCGTGCGGGCCCGGACCGGCCTCGTCCTCGATCCGTACTTCTCCGGTTCCAAGGTCGAGTGGCTGCTCACCGAGGGCGGGGTGGTCGCCGATGCGGACCTCGCCATCGGGACGGTCGACTCCTGGCTCGTCTGGAACCTCACCGGCGGGCGGGTGCACGCGACCGATCCGTCGAACGCCAGTCGCACGATGCTCCTCGACATCACGACCCTGGCCTGGTCCGACGAACTCTGTGAACGGTTCGGCGTGCCGCTCGGGGTGCTGCCGGAGGTCCTGCCGAGCGGCGGGCGGTTCGGGGTCACCGACCCGGCCCGGGCCGCCGGCCTCACGGTGCCGGTGAGCGGGATCGCGGGCGACCAGCAGGCGGCGCTCTTCGGGCAGGCCTGCTTCGAGCGGGGCATGGCGAAGAACACCTACGGCACCGGCTCGTTCGTGCTCGTGAACCTCGGCGCCGTCTGCCCGGCCCCGGCCGACGGACTGCTCACCACCGTCGCGTGGACCCTCGGCGACGAGACCACCTACGCGATGGAGGGCTCGATCTTCGTGACCGGCGCGGCCGTGCAGTGGCTGCGGGACGGACTCGGGATCATCGAACGCGCCGCCGACTGCGGGCCACTGGCCGAGAGCGTGCCGGACACGGGCGGGGTGCAGTTCGTCCCCGCCTTCACCGGCCTCGGGTCACCGTTCTGGGATCCGTACGCGCGCGGCACGGTCGTCGGCATCACCCGGGGCACCACTCGGGCCCACCTCGCCCGGGCCGTCGTCGAGGCGATGGCGCTGCAGACCGCCGACGTCATGCGCGCGATCGACGCGGCATCGGGCACCGCAGTGGCGGAGCTCCGGGTCGACGGCGGTGCGAGTGCGATGGACCTGCTCTGCCAGTTCCAGGCCGACCTGCTCGGCGTCACCGTGCGACGGCCGGCCGAGCCCGACACGACCGCGCTCGGCGCGGCCTACCTCGCCGGCATCGCCGAGGGCGTGTGGGCCTCCCCCGCGGAGGCGGCAGCAGCCTGGCGCGTGGAGCGGACCTTCACACCGAGCATGGGGACCGACGAGGTCGCGTCGCGCCTCGCGGTCTGGGCCCGCGCGGTGGAGCGGTCCCGGGACTGGGATCACGACACCGCCGTCGACTGACCCATCCGACCCCGACCCGTGCGCCCGATCAGGACGCGGCGGCCTGCGGGACCGAGCTCGCCGCGATCGACACCGCCGGATCCGGCACGTCGTGCGCGCCGGGCGCAGCCGGGCCACCCCCGCTCCCCGACGCCATGTAGACGTCGACGTACTCGTATCCTGAGAGTTCGCGGATCTCGAACATCACCTCGTCGGTGATCTGCCGGAGCACGAGCCGGTCCTCGGCCCGGTCCGCGTAGTTCGCCGGGTCGATCGGGCGACCGAAGTTGATCTCGACCCGCCGGAAGAACCGGGGCAGCTTGCGGTCGGTGGGCTGGATCTCGTCGGTGCCGACGAGACCGCACGGCACGATCGGTGCGCCGGTGCGCAACGAGATGCGCGCCACCCCGGTCCGACCCTTGTGGAGGTACCCGTCGCGGGTGCGGGTGCCCTCGGGGTAGATGCCGAACACCTGGCCGCGGTCGAGGACATCGGCCGCCGAGTCGAGTGCGCGCTCGCTCGCGCTCCCGCCCTCGCGCCGGATCGGGATCTGACCCACGGCCCGGAAGAACCACGCGGTCCTCGGGTCGTCGAAGTAGTCGGCCTTGGCGACGAAGGTCACCCGACGGGGCACGACGAGCGGGATGAACAGCGAATCGATGAACGAACGGTGGTTCGCGGCGACGATGACCGGCCCGTCGGTCGGCAGGTGCTCACGACCGGTCACCCGGATCCGGAAGACGAGGCGCATGATCGGCGTGAGGATCACCTTGAGCAACCAGTAGGCCACGTCCCACCTCCCCGCACCGCCGTCGGACCGGACCGCTGCGGGCCGACCGGACGACCGGACGACCAGCACCGACGATCGCCGACACTACGCGTCCGGGAGGGGTTACGCGGCGGTCACCTCGCGCCGCTCACCGGTGCGCTCGCCACCGGCCAGGCGATGCTCGAGTGCGTCGAGGTCGGCGTGCACGGCCGCTCGGCGCCGCCGGTCCAGTTCCACCTGCTCGGCGGGGTGGAGCAGTCCGAACATCTGCACGAGGTGCTCGAGGCGGTCTCGGATCGGCATCGGGGTCGCCTCCGGGTCGTCGGGCTGACGGAGCCAGTGTGGCGACGGCACGTTGCCGGGGCGCAGCGACGAGGTTGCGCCCGCGCGACGGTTCGATGACGAACGGTTGACGGCCCGGTCGGGTGGGCCGGCGACGCGGGCTACTGGCCGAGTTTCGGCAGGGCCCGCCGGATGCCGCGGATGGCCTGCTGGACCCGCTGCTCGTTCTCGATGAGCGCGAAGCGGACGAAGCCCTCACCGCCCGGACCGAACCCGACGCCCGGCGAGACGGCGACGTGTGCCTCCTTGACGAGCAGCTTCGCGAACTCGAGGCTCTTGAGCTCCTCGTACTCGGGCGGGATCGGCGCCCACACGAACATGGTCCCCTCGGGTTTCGGGATGTGCCACCCGATGCGGGCGAGTCCGTCGATGAGGGCGTCGCGCCGGGACTGGTACACCGAGCAGATCTCGGCCGGGTAGTCCGGGGCCTCGTTCATCGCCACGATCGATGCGATCTGGATCGGCTGGAAGGTGCCGTAGTCGAGGTACGACTTCAACCGTGCGAGCGCGCCGACGACCTCGGGGTTGCCGAGCATGAAGCCGACGCGCCACCCGGCCATCGAGAACGACTTCGTGAGGCTGTAGATCTCGACCGCGACGTCCTTGGCCCCCGGGACCTGGAGCAGCGAGGGCGGCTGGTAGCCGTCGAAGCCGACGTCGGCGTACGCGAAGTCGTGGACGAGGAGGACGTCGTGCGTGCGGGCGAACTCCACCATGCGGGCCATGAACTCGAGGTCCACGCACTGGCCCGTCGGGTTGTGCGGGAAGGACATGACGACGACCCGCGGTCGCGGCCACGCCTGCTCCCAGGCCGCCTCCAGGTTCGCGAAGAAGTCCTGATCCGGGCCGAGGCGCACGTAGTGGACGCCGGCGCCGGCGAGGATCGGGCCCCAGATGTGGATCGGGTACGACGGGCTGGGGACGAGGGCGGTGTCGCCGGGGCCGAGCAGCACCCACATGAGGTGGGAGAAGCCCTCCTTCGCGCCGATGGTGACGCAGACCTCGGCGTCGGGATCGAGGTGGACGTCGAACTTGCGGCGGTACAGGTCCGAGATGGCGAGTCGCAGGCGCGGGATGCCGCGGGTCGCCGAGTAGCGATGGTTCCGCGGGTTGCGGGCCGCCTCGGCCAGCTTGTCGACGGCCACGTCGGGGGACGGGAGGTCCGGGTTGCCGAATCCGAGGTCGATGATGTCGACCCCGGCGCGCCGGGACGCCACCTTGAGGGCGTCGATCTCCGCGAAGGCGTACGGAGGGAGGGCGTGGATCCGACGGAACTCCATGGGTCCGGGACCGTAGCAGCGAGGGCTCGCCGGCCCTCGCTCATTCGCCGTCAGCCGCGCTCGGCGATGATCCGATCCGCGTTCTGTTGCTGCTCGTAGGACAGTCGAGCCAGCCAGAACCGCAGGAAGTTCCCGAACGAGTGCCGGAGGAACAGCGCCGTACCGACGACGGCCGCGGTGAGCCCGGCGATGGCCTGCACGATCGCCTGACCCTGTTCGAGATCGTTGCCGGTCGCCGCGAGCGGGTACGCCGCGACGGCGACGAGGAGGCCCACGACCATGAGTGCGATCCCGACGCGGAGCCAGAGGCGGTCACGCCCCTGGGACGGATCGCGCACCTGCATCGACTCCATCTCCTGCTTGAACTGCTCGACCCGGTCCGTGCTCATCGATCCCCCTGCTGGTTCCCCAAGTACGCCGACGACAACTCCTGCTCGAGGTCGGCCGGCGCGCCGTCCCGAACGATACGCCCGTGGACCATGATCGCGGCGTGATCGGCCACGCCGAGCACGGTGCTGGCGAACTGCTCGACCACGAGGATCGAGACCCCGCTGCGGGCGACGGTGGCCACGATCTCGTACAGCTCCTCCACGATGATCGGCGCCAACCCCATCGAGAGCTCGTCGAGGATGAGCACCGCCGGATCGGTGGCCAGGCCGCGGGCCATGGCCAGCATCTGCTGCTCGCCGCCCGACATCGTGCCGGCGACCTGCCGCACCCGTTCCTTGAGTCGCGGGAACCGATCGAAGGCAACCGCCTCGATCTCGGCGAGCGGGGTCCCGGTGTAGGTCATCATCCGCAGGTTGTCGCGCACGGTGAGGTTCGGGAAGATGCCGCGACCCTCGGGCACCATCGCGACGCCCCGGCGGGCCAGTTCGTCCGGACGCACACCGTTCACCCGCTTGCCGCAGAACAGCACGTCCCCCGCGGTGGCGGGCATGAGCCCGCAGGCCACCTTGAGCAGCGTCGTCTTCCCGGCCCCGTTCGGCCCGAGGAGCGCGACCACGCTCCCCTGCCCGACCACGAGAT